>CAXBLS010000050.1:0-22768 GCA_963976585.1 uncultured Kordiimonadaceae bacterium | reverse complement strand
AAAAGATTGGCGGAACTGGGGCATGATACGCGTATGTCGGTGTATCGGTTGTTGGTGCGTGCCGGTAATAATGGCCTTCCCGTGGGTGATGTGCAGGAACGGCTTGAGGTCAGCGGGCCGACGCTTTCTCATCATATTCACCGGCTGATAAATGCTGGGCTTGTGCGTCAGGAACGGGATGGTCGCACGCTTTATTGTTATGCTGAACTGGACGCCCTTCGTGACGTGGTTGGCTTTCTTGAAGCGGAGTGCTGTACGCTTTAAGTTTGGCCTCAGGCGCCGGCGCTTGCGCTTAGGCTACCGGTACATTCAAGTTTGAGCGGGAGGATGGTCCGGGCCGACTTATTTGGGACGGTAGCTCGCATAGATCGAAGTACGTACCTGCTTCGATCATAATTGGTTAAGTTGCGGCAATGGCCGTTTTTTTTAAAATAATTATTTCGAAGATTGTGGAAATATCGAAAGGAAATAAATGATGACACCGGAAATTGAAATGATGTTGCTTGAAAGTAGCAGGATGTTTATCCAGCTATTTTTAGAACTGACCTTGCTGTTTTTGGCGATCAGCTATTTTGTTGGGCTGCTCAATCAGAAACTACCAGCGAAAAAAATACAGGCCCTTCTTGGTGGCCGCAAAGGTCGTGGCTATTTTATTGCTGCCGGACTTGGTGCGGTGACACCATTTTGCAGTTGTTCGACGATTCCGATGCTGGTGGGACTGCTTAAGGCACGGGCAGGCTTTGGGCCAGTGATGACGTTTCTATTTACTTCCCCGTTGTTAAATCCAATTGTGATTGCGTTGTTTATTCCGGTTCTTGGCTTAACGGTAACGCTTTGGTATGCGGTTTTGGCGCTTTCTATTTCGATTGCTGCCGGAATATTACTGCAAATGTTCGGGTTTGAACGTTATGTCAAGCAGGACATGCTTGTGGTCAAGGCGAAATCATGTGGCGCCGCGCCGCTTAAATCCGTTGGGGCCGCGGTGGCGCAGAGGGAGCCTTCTATTTGGCAAAATGCCTGGAGTGATACTTGGGCCCTGTTTAGGCAAATGATGCCATATATGACCGTCGCTATGGCGATAGGGGCTATTGTTCATGGCTTCGTTCCTGCGGATTTCTTTGCCGACGTTGCTGGGCCTGACAATCCGGCCGCTGTGCCAACGGCGGCACTTATTGGTATTCCGCTTTATATACGTGTGACGGCTTTGCTGCCGCTTATGGGATCCTTCATGGCGAAAGGGGTTAGTGTCGGGGCAATTATCGCACTTGTCATCGGTAGTGGTGGCGCAAGCTTACCCGAAATGATCCTGCTTAAAAAGCTGTTTAACTGGCCGCTTCTTTTGGCATTTTTAGGGGTGATTTTTACCATGGCGATCATTGGTGGATTCTCGTTTAATTATTTTCTAAACTAGGTCTTATTTTATCCTTTAAAAAAATCGATTAATAGATTGATAATAAACGATAAAAAATCTCAATAAAAACAGTAATATTTAATTTCGTAAAAAGACTGTTTTTTGTGCCCAATTGCTTGCTATAGGGGTTTATATTTAGTATAAATTTGAGGTCAGGTTTCCTGTGTTTTTTACGTCGTAAAATATATAGGAAAATTAATATATTTAAGTATTCCAAAAGGGCTTTATTTTGACCGATAATACTGTATCCGAAGTTCCGGATGAGAGCATTTCCAACATAACTATTGAAGAGGAAATGAAGACCTCTTACCTTGATTACGCCATGAGCGTGATCGTCTCCCGGGCGCTTCCGGATGTCAGGGACGGGTTAAAGCCGGTTCATCGCCGCATCCTTTATTCCATGTATGAAAATAACTATGACTGGACCAAGCCATACCGCAAATCGGCGCGTGTGGTTGGGGACGTGATGGGTAAATACCATCCTCATGGTGATAGTGCGATTTATGATGCCATGGTGCGCATGGCGCAGGATTTTTCATTAAGATTGCCGTTGATTGATGGTCAGGGTAACTTTGGTTCCATGGACGGTGATCCACCGGCGGCGATGCGTTATACCGAAGCGCGTATGGCGAAAACAGCCAGTGGCCTTCTGGAAGATATCGATCTGGATACGGTTACTTTCCAGGCAAACTACGATGAAAGTGAGCATGAACCAACGGTTTTACCTGCTCGTTTTCCTAATTTGCTTGTTAATGGTGCCGGCGGTATCGCGGTTGGTATGGCAACAAATATCCCTCCACACAATCTTGGTGAAGTTCTAGATGCCTGCTGTGCTTATGTAGATAATCCTGAAATCACCCTTGAAGAATTGGTTGAGATCGTACCGGGGCCTGATTTTCCAACTGGCGGCCTTATAATGGGTGGCGCAGGCGCGAGATCAGCGGAAATGACAGGACGTGGTTCCGTAATTATGCGTGGGCGAACCCACATTGAAGAATTTAAGCAGGGTCGCGAAGCGATTATAATCAGCGAAGTGCCTTATCAGGTCAACAAATCGCGTATGATTGAAAATATTGCCGATTGTGTGCGCAGCAAAAAAATTGAGGGTATTTCAGACCTTCGTGATGAAAGTGACCGTGACGGTGTGCGCGTGGTTGTTGAAGTAAAACGTGATGCTGTGGCTGATGTGGTACTTAATCAGTTGTTCCGTTTTACACCGCTACAAACCAGCTTTGGCGCCAATGTACTGGCGCTTTGTGGCGGGCGTCCGCAGGTTCTGAACTTGCAGAATATTATTGAACATTTTATCCGTTTTCGTGAAGAAGTAATCACCCGCCGGACCAAATTTAAGCTCGCTAAAGCCCGTGACCGCGCCCATCTTCTTGTTGGATTGGTGATCGCTGTTAATAACCTTGATAAAGTTGTTGCAATGATCCGCAAAGCGCCAAACCCGGCGGCTGCGCGTGAAGCGCTGCTTGGTGAAGATTGGGATGCCGTTGATGTTGCTGGTTATATTGAGCTGATCAACGAGCCAGGGCGGATGATTGTTGATGGCAAGTATAAGCTTTCCGAAAAGCAGGTCCGTGCGATTCTTGAGTTAAGGCTGCATCGTTTAACGGCTCTTGGCCGTGATGACCTTGGTGGAGAACTTAAAGAGCTTTCGGAAAAGATCGAGGATTTCATTGATATCCTGCGCAGTCGCGAACGGCTTTACAGCATTATGCGTGAAGAGTTTGTTGCCTATAGAGAAGAATTCGCCACCCCGCGTCGATCCGAATTCGCCGCTGACGCCTTTGGATTTGAAGATGAAGACCTTATCCAGATTGAAGACATGGTGGTTACAGTGACAACGACTGGTTATATCAAACGGGTTGCACTTGATACTTACAGGGCCCAGCGCCGCGGCGGCAAGGGTCGTTCTGGTATGACCACCAAAGAAGAAGACGTCCTTAGCAACGTGTTTGTGTCGAACACGCATGTGCCAATTCTTTTCTTTAGTGATTTTGGTCAGGTTTATAAACTTAAGGTATGGAAATTGCCGCTTGGGTCACCGACATCCAAGGGTAAAGCGTTGATTAATCTATTGCCGCTAGAGCAGGGCGAAACCATTTCGACCATTCTACCACTGCCGGAAGACGAAGAAAGCTGGGGCGATCTCCATGCAATATTCGCCACATCAAAAGGCAACGTAAGACGTAATCTTCTGTCTGATTTCTCAAATGTGCGCGCTAATGGTAAAATCGCCATCCGCCTTTCAGAGGGTGACCGGTTGATTGGTGTCGCCGCCTGTTCAGAGGACGATGATGTGTTAATCGCCGCAAAAGGCGGAAAATGTATCCGCTTCCCGGCCACTAAGGTACGGCTCTTTAAAGGTCGGAATTCTGATGGTGTGCGCGGTATTAAGCTCGTGGAAGGCGACGAGGTTGTGTCCATGTCTATAATGCATCATGTCAATATGGAACAGGAACAGAAAGTCGCATATTTGCGGTATGCGGCAGCGAAACGTCGCGGTGAGAACCCTGAAAAACCCACAGAGATTGACGCAGAGAGACTGGCTGCACTTGAAGATCGGGAAGAATTTATCCTTAGCATCACAGTAAACGGCTACGGTAAGCGCACATCATCGTATGAATATCGGGTCACGGGTCGTGGCGGTAGTGGTATTATCAATATTGAAACCTCGGACAGAAACGGCGACGTGATCGCCGCGTTCCCGATTGACGTACAAGATCAGTTGATGATGGTGACCGACAATGGACGCCTTATTCGCGTGCCGGTTCATGATGTTCGTATTGCTGGACGCAATACACAGGGCGTGACCTTATTTAAGGTCGGCGAGAACGAACATATAGTTTCTGTTGACCGCATTCATGAAACAGACGATGATGATGATGAAGAAGAAGTGGAAGATGGTGCAGATGAGCACGAAGATACTTCCGAAGAGAGTTCAACATCTGAGGAGTAAGCAATATGGCTACTCAAAAACGAATAGGACTTTATCCTGGAACGTTTGATCCAATAACCCTTGGGCATTTGGATATTATCAAGCGCTGTGCTGGACTGGTTGATCACTTGATTATCGGCGTGTCCACCAATCCTTCGAAGAATCCTATGTTCTCTCTGGATGAGCGGATTGCAATGACGCGCCGCGAAATGGACACAATTTCTGACGAAAATTCGGCAACGATTGAGGTAAGGCCTTTTAACAGCTTGCTTATGCATTTTGCAGAAGAAGTTGGGGCCAGTATGATCTTTCGTGGGCTTCGTGCGGCTTCTGACTTTGAATATGAGTTCCAAATGACCGCCATGAATGACCAGCTCAATCCTGATATTGAAACCGTCTTTTTGATGGCTGATCCCGCGCTTCAGGCAATTGCCTCTCGACTTGTGAAGGAAATTGCCATATATGACGGTGAAATAGACAAGTTTGTTACCAGTACCATACGTGATGACGTGCTGGGCAAACTTGGAAAAAAATAATCTGATACACAGGACTTTATGATGAAAATATCTTTAAAGGCATTTTTGGCTCTACTGGTTATGACTTTTATTCCTGCAAATGTTTTTGCGCAGGCTGATGATCTTGATCCTGAAAATACCTTATATCTTGATCTGGTTTATGGCCGCGTGGTTATAAAAATGTTCCCAGATATAGCGCCAAATCATGTGACTAAAATTAAAAAATTAACCCGTGAAGGCTTTTATGATGGATCGTATTTCCACCGGGTTGTTGAAGGCTTTATGGCCCAAACCGGTGCACCAAAAGGCGAAAGAACAGGCGGATACGGCGAACTGATTGATGCGGAACTTTCTGATCTATCTCACTATAAAGGTATGGTATCCATGGCGCGTCCAAATGATATTAATGGCGCAGACAGCCAATTTTTTATTCTTCGCGCATTTGCACCACATCTTGATGGAAAATACACGATTTGGGGCGAAGTTGTATCCGGCATGCGGTATGTCGATAAAATTAAAATTGGTGAAGGCCCGGCTTTTGAAGATCCGGACATTATTGTAAAGATGCAGGTTGCTGCTGACGTAAACGAATAAGGAAATAAAAATGGACGCTGAAAATACACTTTATCTTGATCTGGAAGCGGGTCGGGTAACGATAGAATTAATGCCGGATGTAGCCCCAGGTCATGTTGCACGGATTAAAGAACTTGCCAGAAGTGGCTTTTATGACGGGCTTACTTTTCACCGCGTAATCGACGGTTTTATGGCTCAGGGTGGTGACCCGGACGGTACTGGAATGGGTGGCTCGGGTCAAAAAATTACTGCGGAATTTTCTGATAAGCCGCACCACCGTGGTGCCTGTTCAATGGCGCGGTCGCAAGATCCAGACAGTGGCGACAGTCAGTTCTTTATCTGTTTCGGCGACGCATCGTTTCTTGATGGCCAATATAGTGTTTGGGGCCAGGTTACAGATGGTATGGACCTTGTGGACGGCCTCAAGCGCGGTGAAGGTATGGACTTCTCAATGAACGGTGACCCTGACAAGATCATCAAAATGCAGGTTGCCGCTGACGCGTAAAGCCAACCATGAGAGTTGATCAGTTCGATTTCGAGCTTCCAAAAGAGCTCATCGCAATTAGGCCCGCCCCGTCCCGTGACGGGGCGCGGTTGCTTGTGGTCAAGGAAAAAACTTGTCAGGACATGATGATACCGGATCTGGTTGATTTTCTTGAGGCTGGGGATCTGCTTGTATTTAATGACACCCGCGTTATTCCTGCGCGACTTACCGGAAAACGCCGCGAAGCAAAAATGGAACTTACTCTTCATATGAATATGAAGGGCGGGATCTGGAAAGCCTTTGCAAAACCGGCAAAGAAGTTAAAACCGCTTGATGTAATAATATTTACCGGCGGCCTAGAGGCCTGCGTCCTGGAAAAAGGTGATGCTGGCGAGGTTACCATTCAGTTTAATCATAGCGGCGAGCAACTTAAAAGTGCGCTACAAGAGGCTGGTGTTATGCCGCTTCCGCCCTATATAGCATCACAGCGGGCGGTGGATGAACGCGATAAAAGCGATTATCAAACTATATATAGTAAAAACGATGGTGCCGTGGCAGCACCGACAGCCGGCTTACATTTTACTGAGACATTGCAAAACGCACTTTCAAGTAAGGGTGTAATGAGCGCCTATGTCACGCTCCATGTGGGAGCGGGGACCTTCTTGCCCGTTAAAGTGGATGACACCAGTGATCATAAAATGCATTCAGAATATGGTGAGCTGAGTAAAAGTGTAGCCGACATGATTAATGAAACACATGCGCAGGGCAACAAAGTTATCGCCGTGGGTACAACATCACTACGGCTTTTAGAGTCCGCCACAGACGAGAATGGAAAAGTCAGAGAATTTAAGGGCGACACCGATATTTTTATTACGCCGGGCTACAAATTTCGTGCTGTTGATGTGCTTATGACTAATTTCCACCTACCAAAGTCGACTTTATTCATGCTAGTAAGTGCCTTTGCAGGATTTGAAAATATGAAAGCTGCCTACGCCCATGCCATTGAAGGTGGTTACCGCTTCTATTCGTACGGCGACAGCAGCCTTTTATTTCGTGAGGACCTCATATGACATTCAGCATGAACATTGAAGCAACCGATGGAAACGCCCGTACCGGCGTCATCAAGACGGTGCACGGTGACATTCGAACGCCCGCTTTTATGCCGGTTGGAACCGCGGCTACCGTAAAGGCCATGAAGCCGGAAACTGTGCGCGAGACGGGTGCTGATATTTTGCTTGGAAATACGTATCATTTGATGCTTCGGCCGAGTGCAGAGCGCATCGCCAATCTTGGCGGACTTCATAAGTTTATGAACTGGGACCGGCCTATTTTGACTGACTCTGGTGGCTTTCAGGTGATGTCGCTGGCAAAACTTCGGAAAATTACCGAAGACGGTGTCAGTTTCCAGTCTCATATCGATGGCAGCAAACACATGCTGAGCCCCGAACGCAGCATGGAAATACAGCGACTGTTGGGCGCAAATATCGTTATGGCCTTTGATGAATGTACGCCCTATCCGGCAACGGAAAAAGAAACCGAGGAAAGCATGCTTCTTTCCATGCGCTGGGCCAAACGCTCGTATGATGCCTTTCATGATGGATCAGACCATGCGGAGCAAAATGCACTATTCGGCATTGTTCAGGGTGGAGTGTTTGAAAAACTGCGACACCATTCTGCAGCGGCGCTACGGGATATCGACTTTGATGGCTATGCTATTGGCGGTCTTGCTGTCGGAGAGGGGCAGGATGTTATGTTTGAAGTACTGGATTATACAATGCCGGTAATGCCAAAGGAAAAGCCCCGTTATTTGATGGGAGTGGGCAAACCGGATGACATCGTTGGTGCGGTCGAACGTGGTATCGATATGTTTGACTGCGTGATGCCGTCGCGGTCTGGCCGTACGGGGCAGGCCTTTACCCGCCGGGGTACAGTAAACATGAAAAACTCCCGCCATATTGATGATCCGCGCCCCATTGATGCCGACTGTAGCTGCTCTGCGTGTAAAAGTTATAGTCGTGCGTATATTTCTCACCTGATACGAAGTGGTGAAATATTAGGTCCAATGTTGATGACTGAACATAACCTTACCTATTATCAGGATTTAATGGCCGGGCTCAGGGATGCGATTTCGAGGCAATCATTGTCTGAATTCGTGCAGAAATTCCATGAAACCCGTGCACTGGGCGACATTGAGGAATTAAGTTAGAATTTTTCTGTAAAAATTGACAAATTACTATTGACCAATGCGGTGACTGGCCTTATGTTCCGCTCACCTCTTCTTGAGGGCCCGTAGCTCAGCTGGTAGAGCAACTGACTTTTAATCAGTAGGTCACAGGTTCGAACCCTGTCGGGCTCACCATAAAAACCCCGGATGCCATTTGGCTGCCGGGGTTTTTCTGTTTCTTGAGTATGTCATATTTATTTCATTAAGACTTGTTAAACTGTGGTAAAATTGATTTAACTAATGTCATAAACAATAAGGACATACAATGACTCGGATTATCCCTCTAATTTTTATTTTTTTTGCTATTTCTACTGCATTTGCTGTTTCAGCGCCCAAGAATATCATTCTGTTGATCGGTGACGGAATGGGGGAAGCGGAAATTGCGCTTACTCGTGCGTATGAATTTAATGGGGATGAGGGATTGTTTGTTGATACGATGAAAAATCGCGGCTCAGTCATCGTTAAGCAGTTGATGATTGATGATCCGAGTAAGATTGAATTTGCCGGCGAAAGTGCCAGCGGGGGTACAACCATTTCCACAGGTAACCGTACTAGCAGCGGCCGCGTCGCAGTAAGAGCCGAAGACGGTGCACATTATAAAACTATTTTAGAAGAAGCACAGGAGCGTGGCTTTAAGACGGGGCTTGTTACAACATCAATAATTACCGATGCCACACCGGCTTCATTCGCGGCCCATGCACAAAATCGCTACTGTTTTATGCAAAGCTCTGGCGCGTGTAAAACCCATAACGACACACCAATCATTGAACAGATGCTTGATCATAGTGTTGATGTGATGCTCGGTGGTGGATATAATCTGCTGCCGGCGATGGAAGCGGGTGGTTCTACCGTTAAGCAAAAGGCAGAAAAGCTTGGCTATACGGTTGTAACCAAGCGGCAGGACTTCCTTGACCTTAAGACGGGAACCAAGACGTTAGGCGTATTTTCGAATGGCCATATGCCCGTAGAATGGGTGGGACCAGGTGGTAAAGGCGCTGACTTGGTCGAAGTCGATGATAATAGGGTTGTTATTTTTCCAGAAGCTGCGGCGTGCGAGATAAATCCAAGACACGAAGGTATGCCAAGATTAGAAGAAATGTCAAAATATGCGCTTGAGAGCCTTAAAAATGATGATGCGGGTTTCTTCTTGATGATAGAAGGAGCGTCGATTGATAAACAGGCCCATGTAGCCAAGCCGTGCGGAACTATTGGCGAAATGCTTGCTTTTGACCGTACGGTAAAAATGGCGGTTGAATTTGCAAAAGAGCAGGGCGATACGGCTGTGATTGTCACCGCCGACCACGGGCAGGCGACACAGGTTATCTATAAACCTGAAACTTATGATGGTTCACCTATTCGTCGCGACCTAATCCCGGGGCTTTATCAGCTTCTTCTGACCAAAGGTGGTCATGAGCTTGGTGCTTATTATGGTACCAACAATATTAATGACCAATCTCATACCGGGATTAATGTTCCGATCTATACATATGGTATGGATAATGCCGACGATCTGATGGGGGTAATTCAGCAAACAGAAATTTACGGAGCCATGAAAAAATTCCTGTTTAATTAGGCGGCGATAAAATTAACTATCTTAACCCCTGTTGTTCGATTATATTTTAATCCCATAACAACAGGGGTTTTCTTATGCGTCGATTTTTAATTACTACCGTTGGTCTTGTTTGCCTGAATTTAACAGCCGTGGCGGCCCCAAAGAATGTCATATTGCTGATCGGGGACGGTATGGGCGAAGCAGAGATTGCAGCTACGCGCAACTATGAATTTGATAGTGGTCCCGGTCTTTTTGTCGATACCATGGATGAAAAAGCATCTGCCATCGTTATTTCCAAGCGTAATGATGATGCGGACTTAATAGCCTTTGTTGGTGACAGCGCCAGTGGCGGTACGGCCCTTGCTACGGGGATGCTGACCAGTGTGCGCCGGATATCAACAACTGCCCAGTACGGCAAGCCCATGAAAACCATTGCCGAAGAAGCCAAAGAAAACGGGTTCAAAGTTGGCCTTGTGACCACAGCTGTGATCACCGATGCCACCCCGGCAGCATTCGCTGCTCACGTGAATAACAGATATTGCATGAAAGGCGGAGACGAACCGTGCCTGCCTGGGGAAATGCCGATCATTGATCAGATGCTTGAGCTGGATGTTGATGTTTTGCTTGGCGGTGGACACAGGTTGTTGCCGGCAGATAAGGACGGTGTAACAGTAGAAGAATTTGCCATTTCAAGAGGGTATGAGATTGCGAAAAACGCACAGGACTTTGCCAAAATGGGGCAAGGTGATAAGTTGCTGGGTGTATTTTCAGATTATCACTTGCCAAGGGCCTGGCAAGCAGAAGACGGAAAAATAGCGGAAAAAGTAACGTTAGACGATGATGGCAATGTTATTTTTCCAAAAGCGCAGCAATGTGTTATCAATCCTGAAAGTAAGGACATTCCGTCCCTTGAAATGATGACGGAAAAGGCACTTAACAGCTTGTCAGCGGACAATGACAAGGGATTTTTCCTCATGGTTGAGGGCGCATCGATTGATAAAGCGGCCCATGATGCGGATATTTGTGGATCCATGGCGGCAATGCTTGAATTTGATCGCACTGCGAAGCTGGCCGTTGAATACGCAAAAACTCATGAAAATACGGTTGTAATCATAACTGCCGATCACGGTGGATCAACGCAGAATATACACCACCCATATTATGAAAACTATAATCGAACTGGCGAAAATATCCCGGGCCTTTATGAGCTTCTTATTTCAAAAGGGGGTAATGAAATGACTATATATTACGGCACAAACAACATTTCGGATCAGGCACACACCGGTATCAATGTTCCCGTATATTCATATGGCCTACCGGATGATATGGTGTTCAAAGGAACGATCAGACAAACCGATATCAAAGGAACAATGGCAAAGTTCTTATTTGATTAGCCGTCGATGACTTTAGGGCGGTGATCTTCATCAAGTGCAACAAAGATAAAATCACCTTCGGTGACCATAATTTCTTCTTCTTGATCACGTCCTACTACGGTCACTTCAATGTGGATAGTAAGCGACGTTCTTCCCACTTTTGTGATGTCGGTATAAACACTTAGCCAGTCGCCGATATTCACGGGGGCGTGAAATTTCATTGCTTCGATGGCGACGGTTGCTACTGGACCGCCAACCCGCCTGATCGCCTCGATACCAGCTGCACTATCCATTTGAGAAAGGATCCAGCCACCAAATATATGGCCGTTGGAGTTAATATTACTGTGAGTGGGCAGTGTTCTTATTGTTGGTTGACGTTTATATATTTTATCCATGACAAATCCCTGAAAGTGAATGCTGGTGTTTCAGGATTATGCCTTTTTAAAGAAAAAAATTCGAGCGATTTATTTTAAAAGATTTTTGAAAGGTTGTTCTTTGATGAAATTGGGAACGTCTTCTTTTTTCATGGCTTTAGAGAAATAAAAGCCTTGTCCGTAGTGACAGCCAAGTGTTTTTAATATTTTCATTTGTTCTTTGGTTTCAATGCCTTCCGCGATGATCGTCATGCCAAGTGATTTTGCCAGATGAATAATCACTTTAATGATATTGAAACCTTCTTCGTTGGTGTCGATTTTGCTGACAAAGCTGCGGTCAATTTTTATGGTATCGGCCGGAATTCGGCTCAGATAAGAAAGCGAAGAATATCCAGTGCCGAAATCATCAACGGCAAGCGAAATCCCATAGGTCTTTAGATCGAGCAGGATATTTCTCGCAATATCCGAATTTTCCATAATGGTCGATTCCGTAAGTTCCAGTTTTAGATTACTGCCGTCGAGCCCGCTTTTTGCCAGCGCGTCACGGGTAAGGGCTGCGATATTACCGTTAAGAATATGCGAGCTTGACACATTGACCGCCATAAACAGGGATGATGCCACCGGATCGTCATCAATCCAGGACTTAAGCTGCTTACAGGCTTTTGTCAGGGCCCATTCACCTAACGGAATAATAAGCCCCACTTCTTCTGCAAGAGCGATAAATTCAAGCGGCGATACGGCGCCGCGTTTTGAATCGTTCCAGCGCGCAAGGGCTTCAAATCCTGCGACAAGGCCGCTCTGCAAATTAATCAGCGGTTGATAGTGCAGATCGAGGGCGTTGGCTTCAAGCGCATCGCGGAACTCTGTTTCAAGTTTTAATTTTGTTGCCGCCTGGGTTTTTAAATCCTGATTGAAAACGATCGTCTTGTTGTTGCTAAGATGGTCGTTGCGTCGCATTGCCAGATGCGCATTCTGCATCAATTGATCAGCCGTTTCGTTTGAGGTACTGCCAGTCGCAATTCCAATAGAAACAGACAGTCTTATATCACAATTGGGCATGATTTCATTGGTGGCAAAATTATGATGGATCGACTGAGCGAGTAAATTAGCTTCTCTTTTCACATTGTCGAAATGATTTTCTGACATAAAGACTACAAAATTGTCGTTGGTAAAACGGGCTAGGAAGGCATTTTCATGAAGACTGTGTCCGATGTGGTCAGCGACGGCTTTTAAAATTCTGTCACCATATTCATAACCATAACTTTCATTTATTCGTTGTAGTTTATTTATATTAATAAACAAAATTGCCGCTTCAATACCGTGGGGATTGCTAAATTCACTACTCTCTGATTTGGCCGTTCTGAATTTTTGTTCTAATGTTTCAAAAAGCTTAAATCTGTTTGGAAGGCCCGTGAGTTGGTCGAAATAGTTATATCTATCTACTTCAACTTTCAGGTTTTGGCTCTCTTCAAAATCTGAAATGTTCACAGTGATCTGTCCGATTTCACCTTCTTTGGTCAGCAGAGGAATTATTTTACAGAGAATGGTTTTATCCTGCTCTTCAATTTTTAGCTGCCAGATGAATGCAAGAGGTTTTTTGTCTTTCAGTGCCTGTTCAAGATGATTTTGTAGTTTATTGTCACTGGCTTGCTCACCCCAAATAATAGTATCCACGTGTGAACCAATCGGCTCACGTTCGTCATCTTTGTTGACCATATTTAAAAAGGGTTCATTTGCTGAAATTAGACGAAAGCTTGTGTCACCCTCAACATTTATAATTGCAATGCCGTCAGTAACCGGGCTTGAAACATCAAATGACCGTGATTTTGATGTAAAGGTAGGCTTCTTGTTTTGAAACAGAAACGGTGATGCGCTGGACTGACCTGTCATTAAAACTTTGCCTTTAAAATCATGTTATATCTTACGGGATAAGATACTGGAGAATCTCTTGGCAACAGAGTGCTCCAATTAGGTAAAAATTTGGTAAAAATTTCTACCTAATCAAAGATGATCGCTTTAATGCTGGCTTTTTTTGTTCAGGATTAGGAGCAGCCGCTTGTCGAACCACAGGTATCACACTTGAGGCAGGTGCCATTTCTAACCATGGTAAAGTTTCCACATTCTCCGCAGCCATCTCCCTCATAGCCTTTCATCTTGGCTTCGAGAATTTGGCTTGAACGCCTGTCTTCCTTGATAATCGTAGTTTCGGTAATAATCTCGGCACCAACAGCAATTTTTGCTTCCTCTCCTACAGAAAGTGACTTGGTTTCAGTTGTTTCAACGCTTTCCTGTTTAAGGACATAAAGGTTGCTCTTTCGAACATATCCTGTGCTGGTAAGGCCAATAACCCGGTTCAAGGCGGTGTCGGTTTGAGCAATAAATTCATCCGAAGAAATTTCCCCGTCGCCGCTGCCAACGGAATCCGGCATCAAATCTTCCGGCACCACATGGGCAAGATCAGTACGGCCAAGGTAGGAAACAGCAAGTTCACGGAAGATGTAATCAAGCACCGATGTCGCCATCTTAATGGCATCATTTCCAGTGACCTGTCCGGATGGCTCAAAACGTGTGAAGGTGAAAGCATCAACATATTCATCAAGAGGCACGCCGTATTGAAGACCGATGGAAAGAGCAATGGCGAAGTTATTCATAAGACTTCTAAAGGCCGCGCCTTCCTTATGCATATCGATGAATATCTCACCGAGAGTGCCATCATCATATTCACCGCTCCTAAGATATACTTTATGTCCGCCAACGCTGGCTTTCTGGGTATAGCCCTTACGCCGTGTTGGTAGTTTGCGGCGCTTCGCGGCGGCACTTTTCTCCATTGCCTGCTCGACAATTCGTTCTGCAACCACTTGTGTCTTTTCAAGCAGTGGTAACGCTTCTATCTCTTCATCTTCGAGAATGACCGCATTGAGAGGCTGACTTAGTTTTGAGCTATCGCGGTAAAGGGCATTGGCTTTAAGGCCTAGGCGCCATGATAGTTTATAAGCGTCTTTACAGTCTTCGACTGTAGCGCTGGCTGGCATGTTGACCGTTTTCGAAATAGCGCCAGAAATAAACGGCTGCGCTGCCGCCATCATGTATATATGGCTTTTTGCGCCGAGGAAACGTTTTCCTTTTTTGCCGCAGGGGTTGGCGCAGTCAAACACTGGTAGGTGCTCGTCTCTTAGATGCGGAGCACCTTCAAGCGTGAATGTACCAGTGCAATATTCATTGGCCTCTTCAATTTGTTCTTTGCTGAAACCAAGTTCCTTTAACATGTTAAAGCCTGCATCGCTTAACTGTTCGCCGCTAAAGCCCAGTACTTCTGTGCAGAAATCATCACCTAATGTCCAACGATTGAAGGCAAAGGTTATATCAAATGCACTTTCGATAGCTGTTTCAATCAGGTCTATTTGCGCTGTGGCAAATCCCTTGGCTTTAAGGCTGACATGGTTGATATGAGGGGATCGCTTAAGGTTTCCGTGGCCAACAGCATATGAGGATATTTCACCAATTTGTTTTGGTGTGTAGCCGAGATTTTTAAGTGCTTCCGGTACCATTCTGTTGATGATTTTGAAGTAGCCGCCACCAGCGAGCTTCTTGAATTTTACAAGGGCAAAATCAGGTTCAATCCCGGTGGTATCGCAATCCATAACCAGTCCAATAGTACCAGTGGGGGCAATGACAGTGGTTTGCGCGTTTCTATAACCATGCTTTTCACCAATGGCGAGGGCAATATCCCAAGCCCGGCCCGCGGCAGTGGCGATTTCCGAGTAGGGGCAATTATCAATATCAAGCGGGGCTGGTTTCGTACTTAGCCCACGGTAGTATGATTTGCCCCAGGCAGCCGTGCGGTGATTATGAATTACCTGTAGCATTGGCGAGCGGTTTTCGTGATATTTTGGAAATGCACCAAGTTCCGATGCCATTTCAGCAGACGTTTTATAGCAAACACCGGTCATAAGGGCGCTGATGGAACCGCACAGGGCGCGAGCTTCATCACTGTCATAAGAATAGCCACAAGACATGATCAGGGAACCGATATTGGCAAAGCCAAGTCCAAGGGTTCTGAAGTCAAAGCTACGCTGGGCGATTGCCTTGGACGGGAACTGTGCCATTGTCACGGCGATTTCAAGAACAATAGTCCAAAGACGTGTGGCATGTTCAAAACTTTCCACATCAAAATCACCATCCGCCGTCTTAAATTTCATCAGGTTGAGCGACGCGAGATTACACGCAGTGTCATCAAGGAACATATATTCGGAACACGGATTGGAGGCGCGAATTTCACCGCTGTTGGGGCAGGTGTGCCAGTCATTGATGGTGGTGTGGAACTGAAGCCCCGGATCAGCGCATTGCCATGCGCTTAGACCAATATCTTCCCAAAGGTCGCGTGCACTTATTGTTTTGTCTATTTTACGGTCGGTGCGACGTATCAGGTTCCAGTCACCATCATTTTCGACCGCATTCATAAAGTCATCATTAACACGAACAGTGTTATTTGAATTTTGACCGGAAACGGTGAGATATGCGTCTGAATCCCAGTCAGTGTCATATGTTTTGAAATCGATATTTGTATATCCCTGCTTGGCAAAGCCAATGACGCGTTGAATGGTATTTTCCGGTATCAGATCACGGCGCGCATCCAGCACAGATTTTTTGAGACCCTCGTTTACTTTGGGGTCACAGCCATCCTCTGCGTCAGGATCGCAGGCTTTTATAATTGCCTTAGCGTGTTTCTCTGTGATTTTCGAGCCGGTGACGAGGGCGGAAACTTTTTGTTCCTCAATCACTTTCCAGTTGATGAAACTTTCGATATCAGGATGATCAATATCAACAATGACCATTTTGGCGGCGCGTCTTGTGGTGCCGCCGGATTTGATGGCACCAGCAGCTTTATCGCCGATTTTTAGAAAACTCATCAGCCCTGACGAGGCACCGCCGCCGGACAGACTTTCACCGAAACCGCGTACATTAGAAAAATTACTGCCGGTCCCTGATCCATATTTAAATAGTCGGGCTTCGCGGGTCCACAGATCCATAATGCCGCCATCGCCGACAAGATCGTCTTCAACCCCCTGAATGAAGCAGGCGTGGGGCTGCGGGTGTTCGTAAGCGCTTTTGGATTTGGTCAGCTTTTTGGTTTTAAAGTCCACGTAATAGTGACCTTGCGACGGGCCATCAATGCCGTAAGCCCAATGAAGGCCGGTATTAAACCACTGCGGTGAGTTTGGTGCACACATTTGCGAGGCAAGCATAAATGAAAGCTCATCGTAAAATGACCTCGCGTCCTTTTCGTCGTCGAAATAGTTACCTTTCCAGCCCCAATAGGTCCAGGTTCCGGCGAGACGGTCAAAAACCTGCTTGGCGCTTGTCTCAGGGCCATATCGCTCGGATTGTGGAATCTCGGCGAGTGCTTTTTCATCGGCTTCATGGCGCCATAGCCATTTTGGCACATCTTTTTCAGCAACAGCTTTTAGGCGCGCTGGAACGCCGGCTTTCCGAAAATATTTCTGGGCGATGATATCTGATGCCACTTGCGACCAACCATTTGGAACTTCAAAATCATTAAGTCCGAAAATGACTTCGCCGTCTGGATTGCGAATCTCACTTGTTGCACTGCGAAAACTAATCTCGTCGTATGCTGACTTTGATGATTTTGTGTAGCATCTTTGTATCTTCATTTTGTGTGTCGCCTTTAATTATGGGCCTTTAAAAGATTGATTAAAATTCTTTTAAAATGATCCTTTTTTTATTGTTATTTTTTTCATTCGATTCTGACCAAAATACTAACTCAATCGGGGCATTTGGAAAAGCATTTTTTAATAGATTTTGTGGTTGACGAGCTTTGCAAATCTAGATGTTGTGTTTGCAGTGAGTCGTAGGAAATAGGGCATATTAAGAAATAGCATGCGCAAACTGCTCTAATGAACTGGCTTTTATCACTAATTTTTATCTACGCCTGAAAGGGTCGCCTTAATCTTGCCAAGCTTGGCCTTCAAAACAGAATATATAACATGTTATGATCGCTTTAATGGTTGTTCTATTTCGTCAGGCACGGTATAGAATAAAGTAACAAATTATAAGTGGCTCACAGTTAAGTGGATATAAAATGCTTGTTAGATTGATAAGACGGATTTTTGGTTGGTGGCATGTTGGAACAATCGGAACCCTAATTCACACGTTTTTTAAAGGCGTAAAAGTCGGCGACGACAGCCTTGGAAACAGTTACTATGTTTCTAAAGACGGCAAAAAACGCTGGGTTATATTTGCTGGAGAAATAGAAGCAAGCTCCATCCAACCTGAATGGCATGCCTGGCTTCACAAAATTGTTGATAAAACGCCACTGGAAAAACCGCGTACCATTAAAAGTTGGGAAAAAGACCATCTTCCCAATCAGACTGGAACGGCAAATGCCTATTCGCCGAGTGGCGCCCTTTCCGAGGGCGGTATGCGCAAAAAAACTACGGGCGACTATGAGGCCTGGACCCCTGGGAATTAACAGCGAAACTAGAGTGGTAATTAGGAGCTATTTATGAGAAATAATCTTGTTGAGACGATGATGGGGGCTGTGGTCCTCTTTATCACAGCTGGTTTTCTCTATTTTGCGTTCAGTAATTCTGGTGTTGGCTCAACGGGTGGGGCAACCTATATTGCCACATTCGATAAAATTGACGGACTTGCCGTAGGCGGCGAAGTTAAGATCAGTGGCATCAAGGTCGGTACCATCACAAATCAATATTTAAATACCGAATCTTTTGGTGCTGTTGTTGAAATAAATATTGATGACAGTATTCGGCTTCCCGAAGATACATTCGCTAAAATTACCTCCGAAGGACTTTTGGGCGGTAATTATCTGGTTCTTGATCCAGGTGGCAGTGACGTGATGCTTGAAAGTGGTGACGAGATTACGGAGACACAGGGGGCGGTTGATCTTCTTGGTTTACTTAGCGCATTTGCCAGCAGTGGTGATAAAGAGTAAGCCAATGCTTCGCAGCCTAATTCTCATACCATGTTTTATAACGCTGAACTATTCAGCGTTCGCCCAGGAAGTCCCTATGGTGACCCTTGGTGCGCTGAATAAAATTACCGCAAAACTTGAAACGCTCAATGTTGCTCGTGATGAGACGGTAAAGTTCGGTACGCTTGAAATTACCATGCGCAACTGCCGTTCTAATCCTCCGGAAGAAACTCCGGAATCTGTTGCTTTTCTTGAGGTCACAGACCTTGGACATATGGGTGAGCCCCGTCAGATTTTTTCAGGGTGGATGTTTGCGTCCACACCTGCCATATCACCGCTTGAACATGCCGTTTATGATGTCTGGGTAACTGACTGTAAAATGGTTGATCCGTCCGCGTCTTCTGACATCGAATAAAAATCTGCATCATCATTTTTCAACGCATCGTTAAGCAGGGCTCTGTATTCTTTACGAGAGATTTCAATCGCACCGAACTGGCTTAAATGATCGGTGACAAACTGAGTATCAAGCAGAGAATAACCACCAACGCGAAGGCGTGCGACCAGATAGACCAGAGCAATTTTGCTGGCGTCGGTAACATCATGAAACATGCTTTCACCGCAAAAGGCACCATTGAGAGAGACGCCGTAGAGGCCACCCACCAGCTTACCATCCTGCCAGCACTCAACACTGTGAGCATACCCAAGCTCATGAAGCTCGCAGTAACGATCAAGGATCAGACTATTGATCCAGGTATTTTGCCGCTCTATATTACCCGTCGGTTCCGCGCATTTAAGCATGACTTCGCGAAAAGCGGTGTTGATGCGTATATCAAACGGTTCCCTCTTTATTTTCCGTGCGAGTTTTTTTGGAACATGGAATTGATCAAGCGGAAAAATGCCGCGCTCGTCGGGATCAACCCAGTAGACATCGTCGGCGTCGGCACTTTCCGCCATTGGGAAAATGCCTTGCATATAAGCACTTAGAAGGAGTTCTTTAGTGATCTCCATGTGCCGATCCTTAATCTGCGACTAGACTATCGAGATATTTTTCAAGCCAATGGATGTTATAGTCGCCGTTGATGAAATCATCTTCGCGGATCAACATTTGATGAAGCGGGATTGTTGTTTTAATACCGTCAATAACATATTCTTCCAATGAGCGGCGAAGGCGCATTAAACATTCATTGCGGGTTTTGCCGTGAACAATCAATTTGGCGATCATGCTATCATAATGAGGCGGGATTTTATAACTGGAGTAAAGCCCGCTATCAACCCGAACATCAAGGCCGCCCGGCGTATGATAATCCTTAACCTGTCCTGGTGACGGCATAAAGGTAAAGGGATCTTCCGCATTAATGCGGCATTCGATAGCATGACCGGAAAATTTGATATCCTCCTGGCTAAACTTAAGCGGCAGTCCATCAGCTATGCGGATTTGTTCACGCACGAGATCAATACCCGTGATCATTTCAGTGACCGGATGTTCCACCTGTAGGCGGGTGTTCATTTCGATGAAATAAAATTCGCCATTTTCATAAAGAAATTCGATGGTGCCGGCACCGCGGTAACCAATGGTTTGTATAGCCTTGCGGCACACTTCTCCGATTGCGTCGCGTTCCGTTGAATTTAAGGCAGGTGACGGACTTTCTTCAAGCACTTTTTGATGGCGGCGCTGCAGTGAGCAATCACGCTCACCAAGATGCACGACATTGCCGTGAGTATCGGCAAGCACTTGAATTTCAATATGTCTTGGTGTGGTAAGAAATTTTTCCAGATAAACCGTGCCATCACCAAACGAAACAGCAGCCTCGCGTTGAGCAGAACTCACAGCCATTTCGAGCTCGCTCTCGCTGTGGACGATTTTCATTCCTCGACCACCGCCACCAGAGGCGGCTTTAACGATAACGGGGTAACCAATCTTTGCCGCGACCTTTGCCGCATCTTTAAATTCGTTTACTTCACCTTCAGAGCCGGGGACAACTGGAATACCAGCCTTCTTAACGGCTTCCTTGGCGGAAATTTTATCCCCCATTAAAGTGATATGTTCGGCTGTTGGCCCGATGAAGGCGATACCGTGTTTTTCAATAATTTCCGCGAATTTTGCGCTTTCGGATAGAAATCCGTAACCCGGGTGAATGGCATCGGCGCCTGTTATTTCCGCTGCAGATATAATCGCCGGGATATTGAGATAACTTTCCGCAGACGCTGGCGGTCCGATACAAACGCTTTCGTCGGCAAGTCGCACATGCATGGCACTTTCGTCGGCCGTTGAATGAACAGCAACGGTTTTAATGCCCATTTCGTGGCAAGCCCGATGTATTCGAAGTGCAATTTCACCGCGGTTGGCAATGAGTACTTTTTCTATCATGTTATAGTCCGCTATTCGATAATGACAAGGGCTTCACCGTATTCAACAGGCTGTTGATTATCAACGAGTATCGCCTTAACGGTTCCGCCTTTGGCAGCGTGAATTTGGTTCATCACCTTCATTGCTTCAATGATAAGAATGGTTTGGCCAGCACTTACACTATCGCCGACCTTTATAAAGGCATCCGCCGTTGGGTCTGGGGATGTATAAATTGTTCCGACCATCGGAGAGAAAATCGTGCCCGGATGATCGGATGGATCAGCGGGGGCTGCTTCTACTGCGGGTGCTGCTGATGGGGCAGGTGCTGCCACTGGTGCAGCAGCAGTCATGTGAACGGCCGTGCCACCACGGGAAAGTTTTATTTTTAACTCTCCATCTTCCACTTTGATTTCAGATAGATCTGTTTCATTCAGCATATCAGCGAGTTCACGAATTAACTTTGTGTCCACTTGCATTTTTGCCATCGGTAAAATTCCTTTTGATTATTCCCGTTTGTTCTTATTTAAGCACATTTTTGACTGCATCAACAGCCATTAAATATCCAGTCGCCCCAAATCCCGTAATCATACCAACCGCAGCTGATGAAATATAAGAATGATGACGAAATTCTTCACGTTTAAAAATGTTCGAAAGATGCACTTCAACCGTTGGCGTGCCCACAGCCAGAATCGCATCCATGATAGCGACGGACGTATGCGTGAAGGCACCGGCATTGATAACAATAGCATCATGCTCAGTCCGTGCTTCCTGTATCCAGGTTACGATCTCACCTTCAACATTTGATTGTCGAAAATCTACGGAAAGATCGAGCGAAGCCGCTTTTTCTGTCATTTTATCTTTGATGTCGCTCAGGGTTTCTGCGCCGTATATCTCTGGTTCTCGTGTGCCCAGCAAATTAAGGTTGGGGCCATTGATCACCAATATCGATTTTGTCATATTTCTCTACTGACTTATTCTCATTAGGTATGTATATAATACTTTAAATGTGATTTGAAAATAGCCATTATCAAATTAGAGGCAATATTAATGATTAATGTGACCATAAATGGCGATCCACACCGTTTGGACAGCGACTTGAATTTAAATGAACTTCTTCGAAAGTTTGATATCGAAGAAGATAATGTCGCCGTCGAGCATAACCGTGAGATTGTCCCTAAAAGCACATTTGACCGAGTTATCGTCACTGACGGCGATAATCTGGAAATTGTCCATTTCATTGGTGGTGGCTGAAGGACTTAAGAATATGACAGATAGTTTAATCATCGCCGGAAAAGAATATAAATCCCGCTTGATCGTTGGTACGGGCAAATATAAAGATTTTGAAGAAACCAAACTTGCTGTGGAAGCATCAGGCGCAGAAATCGTCACGGTTGCCGTGCGCCGGGTCAATATTTCAAAATCGGGGGAGCCGATGCTCGCCGATTTTCTCGATCCCAAGAAATATACTTACCTTCCCAACACAGCCGGATGTTTTACCGGTGATGATGCTGTTCGAACTCTTCGCCTTGCCCGTGAAGCCGGCGGTTGGGATCTTGTGAAGCTCGAAGTGCTTGGCGATCAAAAAACCCTTTATCCCAATATGCCCGAAACCGTTGAAGCGGCAAAAACGCTTATATCCGAAGGCTTCCAGGTCATGGTCTATTGCAACGATGACCCGATCCAGGCCAAAATACTCGAAGATATTGGTTGCTGCGCCATTATGCCCTTTGGTGCGCCGATCGGGTCCGGCCTTGGTATTCAAAACCCTGTCGGCATCCGTATTATCGTTGAACAAGCAAATGTTCCCGTCCTCGTTGACGCCGGTGTCGGCACCGCATCAGAAGCAGCCCAAGCCATGGAACTCGGCTGCGACGCTGTGCTTATGAACACCGCCATCGCCGAAGCCAAAGACCCAGTTCGAATGGCCAGAGCCATGAACCACGCCGTACAGGCGGGCAGGGACGCGTACCTAAGCGGAAGAATGCCGAAGAAACTCTACGCTGATCCGTCATCGCCGCTGGC
>CAXBLS010000049.1:0-22865 GCA_963976585.1 uncultured Kordiimonadaceae bacterium | reverse complement strand
CGAGCATCAGGGATATAACAGATAAAATGATCACCGCTATCACGGCGAGCGTGGGTCTGCCAGTTGCACTGTTTTCAGGGAGGAGCCGTGATGACGCAAGTCCCGCTTCCGACAGGGCAATGATATCGCGCGATGCCACTAAGATAAGGGCGTTGACAGATGTGGCAGCGGCGCCAACAGCGGCGACGGTCACAAATGTTGCACCAATGTCACCAAATAATATTTTTGCAAGATGAGACACCGGCGCTTCAATCTCCGCCAGTGTTTGCCAGTTAATAGTACCAACCAGAGTAAAGGAAAGTGCTATATAAGTGAGCAGGACAACACCAAAGCTTACTGCAAGGCCGAGCGGAATGATGCGCGCGGGGTTTTTGATCTCCCCTGCCATTTCCATGACCACCATAAACCCACCGTATGAAAAGAATGCTGGCACCACAGCGAGTATCACGCTATTCCAGCCCGTGGGAACCATCGGTGAGAGATTTGCGGCTTCAGTATTAAAAACCCCACCAAAAGAGACAGCGGCAAGCGCAATCATAAATAATAGCACAATAAACGTCTGAACCCGCACCAGAACATCAGCACCGCCAAGGTTGAGAAGTCCGAACAAAAGCACGACGCCGTAAGCGGCAGCTGTCTTATTGATCATGGGCAAAAGAACTGATAAATATTCGCCAAAACCAACCGCGATCAATGCTATGGCGAAGACATAGGCGGCGAGCATCAACCAAATCGTCAGAAACCCGCCTAGCGGTGAGACCAGTCTGGTGATCGCGATAAAGCCAGCACCGGGCTGCGGATAAAGGCTTCCAATCTGCGCAGCCGCCACACAGGCAAACAAGGCAATCACAGCTGCTAAGCTATAAGCGATAACGACCGCTGGACCAACGGTGCCCGCAAGCTGACCAGGAAGAATGAAAATAGACGCACCGATCACATAACCGACGACCGTGGCAATGACGCCGACCAGACCAAATTCGCGCTTCATCTATTCCCCTTCAGATTTATTTTAAAATGAACAATCCTCAAACACTTTGCTGATGTCACCATTCCAGCTTCCGTGGTAACAGTCAAGCATACGTTGGGCAGTTGTTTTACCACTTTCCACTGTTTCATAGAGCGATTTCAAAAATACCCGCTCGTCCTCGCCAGTATTATTTAGAAATGCACGCCTCTCGAGGCCGCCAGCAGATATGTCAAGCATCTGTTTGGCAAGATCCTGAACGGTTCCGTTTTTAAAAGGAACGCTTAGCGCATCGCGCGGCACATTATCACGGAGATACTGATGATCTTCATGGCTCCAGTCTTTGACCATATGCCAAGCTTCATCAAGAGCCTGATCATCATATAACAGGCCAACCCAAAGAGCAGGAAGCGCACAAATGCGGCTCCATGTGCCACCATCAGCTCCGCGCATTTCGAGGAATTTTTTAAGACGTACTTCTGGAAACAACGTACTCATATGATCTTCCCAATCGGCGATAGTCGGGATTTGACCTTCAAATCCTTCAAGGGTGCCGTTCATGAAATCCTTAAACGACTTTCCCGAGACATCATGATAAATGCCGTCGCGATAAACAAAATACATCGGTACATTGAGCACATGATCAACATATGCTTCAAATCCCATCCCGTCTTCAAACACAAACGGTAAAATGCCGCAACGGTCCGGGTCTGTGTCGGTCCAGATGTGCGAGCGATAGCTCTGAAAACCATTTGGTTTTCCTTCGGTAAAGGGACTGGCAGCGAAGATCGCTGTCGCTAGTGGTTGTAATGCCAGTGAAACGCGAAATTTCTTCACCATATCCGCTTCCGATGAATAATCGAGGTTGACCTGGATCGTGCATGTCCGCAACATCATATCAAGTCCGAGGTTTCCCTTCTTAGGCATATAGTCACGCATAATATTATAGCGACCTTTTGGCATCAGCGGAACGTCTTCGCGCTTTGTGTTGGGGTTAAAGCCCATACCAAGGTAGTTTATGCCAAGCTTTTCACTCACCGCCTGAGCCTGCCTGAGATGACTTGTGCTTTCGGCGCAGGTCTGATGAAGGGTCTTTACCATAGCACCTGACAGTTCCAGTTGACCGCCCGGTTCCAGCGTAACCGATTGACCGTCTTTTTTGAGGCCAATTTTATATTCACCTTCCATGATCGGTTCCCAGTCAAATTCTTTTTGCAGCGCCTGCAAAATCGCTCTTATGCTCCGCTCGCCTTCGTAAGGGACTGGCTTTTGACTATCGACGCAATAAACAAACTTTTCATGTTCCGTGCCGATGGTCCACTGTTCCTTAGGCTTAGAGCCAGAAGCGATATAATCGATCAATTGTTGTTTGGATTCGATGGGGGAATTTCTTGATATGTTGCTCACTGGTTAGCCCTCTTATTATTGCCCTGAATAACGGATTACCATCATGTGGGAATTAAGGATATAAAGTCAATAGTCCGTCCCGAACTTCATATCCACTCAAGCGATTCAGGAAACTCATGCCAAGCAGAGAAACACCCAGTTCGCCCTGATTTACATATCCATCAATATTTTCTATTCGGATTGGCCCGACTGTGACCGAGCCCAGATTAACAGCGGCACTATAGACGACACCGTTCGCCGTCGAGGCGGGCATATTAAAATCAAGCCTTTCAATATCAAATCCTATTTTCTCAGCATCCGCTTTGTTAAGAACAATATGAGTCGCCCCAGTATCAACCATAAAACCGATTTCTACTCCGTTGACCTCTGCCCTGATAAAATAGTGACCACTGAGATCAGCGCGAAAAGTAATCGCCCCCTCGGCAAATTCGCCAGCAGCGGGATTTAATTCACTCGCCAGGCGGCCGTTTCCGTTCCAGATCGAATATCCGAGCCCCAACACGCCAAATATAATCACCCAACCAGCCATATTACGCAGTGACTGACCCGGATTGCTGACAATATGGCCGATCAGTCCTGCACCAACCAATGCCAATAGCATAAAATCATAGGCTAGGTAGGCACCTTGATCGCTTGAAAGGCCATCGCTCAAAAACCACGCCAGAATAAAAACCAGAACCACGACGACTATCACCGTCAGTATAAAAAATTTCATACTATTTCTTGGTGGTGGTTCGTTATCATCTGGTGGCAGTCCCCAGGGCGAATGTTGGTTATTGTTCATCGCCGCCAATCTCCAAAATAAGACTGCCACAGTGACAGTGCCGCCACCGCAGCAGTGTCAGCGCGTAAAATGCGAGGCCCCAGTGATATAGCGGTCGTGTTTTTATGGTCTCTTATCATCATTCTTTCTTCTGGTGAAAATCCGCCTTCAGGGCCAATAAGTATAGCCCAACTTTTAAAGGATGACTTCAAGTCTTGCATTGTACTGGTATCTCCTGCTTCATCACAAAAAAGGATCCCGCGATCTTCCGGCCAGTTTTTAAGCCTATCCTCCAATGACGTCATGACGTCAATTTCGGGAACAGTCATACGCCCACATTGCTCAGCGGCTTCAATGCTGTTAGCAACCATCTTATCCTGTTTTATACGGTCCAAATTTGTCCGGTTTGTGATAACGGGTGATATGCGCGACACGCCTAGCTCCGTTGCTTTTTGGATGACGTAATCAACGCGAGCTTTTTTGATCGGCGCAAAAAGATACCATAAATCCTGTTCCCATTTCTGATCAGCCGTTTTTTCGCGAACCGTTACTTTCGCCTTTCCCTTACCTACTTTCGTAATTTCACCGAGCCATTCGCCAGCATGACCGTTAAATAAGCTGACATAGTCCCCCATTTTTATTCGCATTACATTAACCAAATGATGACCCTGATTGCCATCAACCAAGTGCACTGCACCGGCCTTGAGTTCATGCGGAGTATAGAGGCGTGTTTTCGGGTTTTTATTCGACATTTGTTCAATTTTGGTTATGACTATACTCACATGATAAACTCAAGTTGCCCAAAGACAAATGACAAAATTAGATGAGCGCATAAAAAAAGCACCTGAGGACACAGTTCAGACAAGCTGGGTCCATAAAGTATCGCCTGATTTTGCCTGGGGGTATCTCCAACTCATGCGTGCAGACAGGCCGATCGGCACCTGGCTTCTTTTATGGCCAGGACTTTGGTCTATTATGCTCGCCAGTCACTTTTACGGTGATCCAGAACTAATTCCCAATCTAAAATTGCTTCTTTTATTCTCTGTGGGTGCATTTGTCATGCGCGGCGCCGGATGTGTCGTCAATGATCTATGGGACCGTGAAGCGGATGCAAAAGTTGAGCGAACCAAAGCACGCCCTCTTCCCAGTGGCAGAGTATCCGTTTTTGGCGCATTTGTCTTTCTAGCATTTCTATGCCTCGTTGGCCTTTATATTTTACTTCAGTTAAACAGTTTCACACAGATGATTGGTGCGGCGTCTCTCATCCTTATCGTTATATACCCGCTTATGAAAAGGGTCACCTATTGGCCCCAACTGATGCTTGGGTTTACCTTTAACTGGGGGGCGCTTCTTGGCTGGAGCGCGGTTACTGGCACCATTGAGCTTCCCGCCATTCTACTCTATATTGGCGGCATATTCTGGACATTGGGTTACGATACTATCTACGCTCATCAGGACCGGGAGGACGACGAAATTGTCGGTGTTAAATCCACAGCCCTTCGCCTTGGCGATAATACCCATCGCTGGCTTATCGGATTTTATGGATTTGCTTTTCTACTCTATTTAGCAGCAGGCTGGTTTGCAAATATCGGAGTTGGGTATTACGCAGGTATGCTACTGGCCGGCGGTCATTATATTTATCAGTACCGTGCTCTGGACATCAATAACCGTGAAATATGTTTGAAACTTTTCAAATCAAATCATCATTTTGGTTTGATCCTATTTCTGAGCCTATTCATCGGTCACATCTTCTGATCATCAATTGAAGGCTAATCCTAATCAATCCTTGATTTCCTGATCATAATTGAGCATTGTGTTTTATCTTTTGTAGGGAAGAAACCCGAAGCGCGATTAATTGCGCGCTGTATCAAAGGGAAACTGTTTTTAAATAAACTAAAATAGAGGGAATAATGACTGATATTAATTTAATAATTATTGGCTGTGGCGTTCTTGCATTGCTGTACGGTATTTATGCAACACGCAAGGTAATGGCCTACGGCACGGGGAACGAGCGTATGCAGGAAATTGCAGAAGCTATTCAGGAAGGTGCTGCTGCATATTTGAACCGCCAGTATAAGGCTGTTGCTATCGTTGGTGTCGTTGTCGCCATCGGACTGTATCTACTACTTGGCGGCCATGTTGCTATTGGCTTTATCACAGGTGCCGTATTATCCGGCGCTGCCGGCTACATCGGAATGAACGTATCCGTTCGTGCCAACGTCAGAACATCACAAGCCGCATCAGAAGACCTTGGAAAGGCGCTTGATGTTGCCTTTACATCCGGTGCAATTACAGGAATGCTTGTTGTTGGTCTTGGTCTGCTTGGTGTGGCACTTTACTATATGTATATGGTGTCATCTGGTGCAGATGTCCGCTACAACCTTGAAGGACTTATCGGTCTTGGTTTTGGTGCCAGCCTAATTTCAATTTTCGCCCGTCTCGGCGGTGGTATCTTTACAAAAGGTGCTGACGTTGGCGGCGACATGGTTGGTAAAGTTGAAGCCGGAATCCCCGAAGATGATCCCCGCAACCCAGCAACTATTGCTGATAACGTTGGCGACAATGTTGGTGACTGTGCGGGTATGGCCGCTGATCTGTTTGAAACATATGCTGTGACAGTGGTGGCAACAATGCTTATCGCTTCGAGTGCGTTTGTTGAAAGCTCCGTTACTAATATGATGGTTCTTCCGCTAATGATCGGTGCACTTTCTATTATTGCAACCATCATCGGTACTTTCTTTGTAAAACTTGGTTCATCTGAAAATATCATGGGCGCTCTTTATAAGGGCTTGATCGCCAGTGCAGTGATCTCTGCGGCGCTTATTTACGGTATGTTCTATCAGTGGGATATGTTCTCTGGCGCTGTGTTGATCGACGGTACAGTTCTAAGTTCAATGAACCTATATTTCTGTGTTTTAACCGGTCTTGGCGTTACAGCGCTGATCGTTTGGATCACTGAATATTATACAAGTACTGAATACCGCCCGGTTAAAGTGATCGCTGAAGCATCAGAAACCGGTCACGGTACAAACGTTATTCAAGGACTTGCCATTTCAATGGAATCAACGGCTGTTCCCGTGATTATCATTTGCGGTGGTATTTTCATTGCTTTTTCGCAAGCTGGCCTGTTCGGTATTTCAATTGCCGCCACTGCGATGTTATCGCTCGCTGGTATGGTTGTCGCACTTGACGCCTACGGTCCGGTTACGGATAACGCTGGCGGCATTGCTGAAATGTCAAACCTTCCGGAAGATGTTCGTAACACAACTGATAAACTTGATGCTGTGGGCAACACCACCAAAGCGGTAACAAAAGGGTACGCTATTGGTTCAGCGGCGCTTGCAGCACTTGTGCTGTTTGCAGCTTACACTGAGGAAATTGCACATTATCTTCCGCAGTATGCTGACATTACGTTCCCGCTTCAGGATCCGTTCGTTGTGATCGGTCTGTTTATTGGCGGTATGCTTCCTTATCTGTTCGCATCCATGTCGATGCTTGCTGTTGGTCGCGCGGCAGCCAGTGTGGTTGTTGAAGTACGTCGTCAGTTCAAGGAAATCCCGGGTATTATGGAAGGAACAGCCAAACCAGAATATGGTAAAGCCGTTGATCTGCTTACCAAAGCTGCGATTAAGGAAATGATTGTTCCTTCATTGCTTCCACTGCTTGCACCATTTATCCTGTTCTTCGCCGCTTATTTAGTAACTGGTAGCCTCGTCCCCGCCTTCCAGGCATTGGGCGCGATGCTTCTTGGTACTATTGTCACCGGCTTGTTCCTTGCTATCTCCATGACATCTGGTGGTGGCGCATGGGATAACGCCAAGAAATATATCGAAGATGGCAATCACGGTGGTAAAGGTTCAGAAGCCCATAAAGCTTCGGTAACTGGTGATACTGTTGGTGATCCTTACAAGGATACTGCAGGTCCCGCCATTAACCCGCTGATTAAAATTACCAACATTGTTGCTATTCTTTTGGTGGCGATTGTTGCGAAAATGGGTCTTGGCTAACAGCTTTTAACAGACATTTGAGAGAACCCCGCTTCATGCGGGGTTTTTTTATGCAAAAACATGCTGACAAAGTTATATGATTGGCTATATTGCCCGCATATCACCTAGATCGATTCGCATGAGTATAAAAAATGCCCCATATAAATAAAATTAACGCTGGCCTTAATCCACCAGAAGAAATCAACGTCATTATCGAAGTGCCCGTTGGTGGTGCCGCGGTTAAATACGAAATGCATAAACGCAGCGGCGCTATTCTCGTTGATCGCATTCTTCACACACCCATGCGCTATCCGGCAAACTATGGTTATATTCCGCACACTCTTTCCGGTGACGGTGATCCATGTGATGTGCTTGTGGTCGTCGGTGAACCATTGGTGCCAGGATGCATCATCCGCGCGCGTCCGATTGGTGTTTTACTCATGGAAGATGAAGCAGGAGAAGACGAGAAAATCCTCGCTGTGCCGGATCTCAAGACAGATCCAACATACAAGGATGTTCACAGCCATGAAGACCTTCCGGAACTACTACTAAACCAAATTCAGCATTTCTTTCAGCATTATAAAGACCTTGAAGAAGGCAAATGGGCCAAGATCGTTGGCTGGGAAGGTCCGGAGACGGCAAAACGTCTTATCCTGGAAGCCATAGCCCGCGACGAAGAAAGTGATGAGGAATAATTTTATTCTTATCATTCGAGATGATTTCTCCTATAAGAAGTCATGAGCTATTCATCACTTAGAGATTTTATAAATCATCTTGAAGAAACTGGTAAACTGGTTAGGATAACTGAACCTGTATCCGCTGATCTTGAGATGACTGAAATCGGTTGCCGTACTTTGCAAAACGGCGGTCCGGCCCTTCTATTTGAAAACGCCACCAAATGTGACGGCAGCAACAGCACCATGGCGGTGCTAACCAATTTATTCGGAACCGTTGAACGCGTTGCCATGGGCATTGACGCAAAACCCGAAGACCTTCGCGGCATCGGTGAAACACTGGCAGCACTCCGCCAGCCCGAACCACCGAGCGGATTTAAAGACGCCCTTGATAAGCTTCCCATGCTTAAAAAAGCCATGACCATGCGGCCCAAAACAGTAAAGAACGGCCCAGTTCATGAGGTGGTGCTTAAGGGTGATGATATTGATCTCAATACGCTGCCTATACAAAAATGCTGGCCTGATGACGCCTCCCCGCTTATCACCTGGCCACTTGTTGTCTCAAAAGGTCCCGGCAAGATCAAAGAGGATGATTATAACCTCGGTATTTACCGGATGCAGGTGCTGAATAAAAATCAGACACTGATGCGCTGGCTTAAACACCGTGGCGGCGCACAGCATCATAGACGCTGGAAAGCGGAAAAATCGGAACCATTACCAGTTGCTGTTGTCATCGGTGCTGATCCAGCGACGATACTTGGTGCAGTAACTCCAGTGCCGGACACCCTCTCCGAATATCAGTTCGCCGGACTTTTAAGGGGCAAAAAAACCGAGCTTGTTGACTGTAAAACGGTACCACTTAAGGTGCCTTCCACCGCCGAAATTGTCATCGAAGGGCATGTCTCACTGGATGATTACGGCGACGAGGGGCCATTTGGCGATCACACCGGATATTATAACAGTGTTGAAAAATTTCCGGTCTTTACTGCGACGGCCATAACTATGCGCAAAGACCCTATATATCTGTCGACCTATACCGGAAAACCACCGGACGAGCCGGCAATCCTTGGTGAGGCCCTCAATGAAATATTTATCCCGCTACTGCAGCAGCAGTTTCCGGAAATTGTTGATTTCTGGCTGCCACCGGAGGGATGCTCATACAGAGTTGCGGTCGTGTCGATCAAGAAAGCCTACGCAGGTCATGCCAAACGCGTAATGATGGGGGTTTGGTCTTACCTAAGACAATTTATCTATACCAAATTTGTTATTGTGGTTGATGATGATATTGATGCGCGCGACTGGAAAGAAGTGATCTGGGCCATGTCAACACGGATGGATCCGGTGCGTGATGTAACACTTAACGAAAACACACCGATAGATTATCTTGATTTCGCCTCACCGGTATCCGGTCTTGGCGGGAAAATAGGCCTTGATGCCACCAACAAGATGGACGGTGAAACGAACCGCGAGTGGGGTGAGCTTATATCAATGGATGAAGAGATTATAAAAACCGTCGACGCCAAATGGTCGAAATTAAACATCGAATAGGAATATTATGAGTGATAGCGCAAATATGATGTCGTCTGAGCGTTTGGCAGATCTTGTCTCGAACACAAAAAAAGCAGGTGCTGATCATGCCGATGCTGTATTCTTCACGGGAAAATCAAGCTCTGTTTCCTGGCGGCTCGGAAAATTGGAGGACATTGAGCGCTCTGAAAATGCTGATCTCGGCCTACGGGTGATTATCGGAAAAAAACAGGCAATTGTCTCTTCCAGCGATATGTCGAATGCAACCCTTGATGAATTGGTTTCACGCGCCCTTGATATGGCAAGAAACACACCGGAAGATCCCTACTCCGGGCTAGCTGATAAAGAACTTCTCGCTCTTGATAATCTTCCGGAGCTTGATCTTTGTGACGAGCGTGATCTTGATGAAGAAACACTAAAAGATATGGCTGCTGAGGCCGAGGCTCACGCTCTTGAAACGCCAGGCATTACCAATTCGGAAGGTGCTGGGGCCAGTGTCACACACGGCGCAATCACCCTTGCTAATTCAGATGGATTTGTCGGCCATTATAACTCAAGCAATTTTAGTTGTAGTATTTCGGTAATTGCCGGAGAGAACACGACAATGGAGCGCGATTACGCCTGGACCTCGCGCCGTCATTTCGAAGATTTGGATAGCCCCTATAAAATCGCACAGGAAGCTGCAGAACGTACCTTGAAGAAACTAAACCCGAGAAAAGCAGATACCTGTGAAATACCGGTGGTCTATGATCCACGGGTGTCGCGGACATTGATTGGCCACGTCGCCAGTGCAATTAACGGGGTATCGATCGCACGTGGCACCAGCTTCCTTCTTGAAATGATGGAAAAGCAGGTCTTTCCGGAAAATATCAATATCATCGATAATCCGCATATCCTACGTGGTCCGTCCTCGCGCCCCTTTGACGGCGAAGGCGTGCGCAATGCTCCACTTGATATTGTAGCCGATGGCATTCTTAAAAACTGGATACTGGATAGCACCAGTGCCCGGCAGCTCGGCCTTACCAGTAATGGGCGCGCCAGTCGCGGCACATCAAGTCCGCCGTCGCCGTCCACAAGCAATCTCTATATGGAAGCGGGAACTGTCAGTGTCAAAGATTTGCTCGGTGATATCAAAGACGGGTTTTACGTCACAGAACTGATCGGCAGCTCCGTCAATGGCATCACAGGCGATTACAGCCGCGGTGCCAGTGGTTTTTGGATTGAAAATGGCGAGCTTACATACCCGGTCAACGAAATAACCATCGCCGGTAATTTAAAAGATATGTATATGCAAATGACCGCTGCAGATGATCTTGAGATCAAATACGGCACCGATGCGCCGACTTTACGAATCGACAAGATGATGTTGGCAGGGGGCTAAATTAGAACTCCCCATAAAAAAACACGGGCGGTAAAACCAGCCCGTGCTTTCTAAAATTTTTATAAAACTATTTTAATTAAACAGCTTTAAGGTTACAAGCAGCTTGTTTGCCGCGTTGTTCTTGAACTTCAAACTCAACAGTTTGACCTTCGTCTAATGTAGAAAGGCCAGATTGTTCAACAGCGCTGATGTGAACAAACACGTCATTGCCGCCTTCTGTTGGCTCGATGAATCCAAAACCCTTTGTTGGGTTAAACCATTTTACTGTACCAGTTGCCATGTTATTTCTCCTTGTGCAAATTTCGGTATCTAAATCAACCACTATGTTGTGATTGACATTTTCGGCTTGATAATGACTTACGCCTATTATCCTCAACTGAACCGAATTACGTGGAAAGAGAAGCGGATGGGGTAGCAAATATATTATTCAAACGTGGCCGCCATAAACACCTTTTTTGCCCCCAAGTCAATGTAATTCATACATATTACCGAAATTAGACCCCAAATATCACAAAAATGACCAAAATTAGGAGAATTGAATGACTATTTTCGACTTAGATTCGATATTGAATGCTAGTCCAACATTTTAAGTTTTTCGAGCGGGGAATCGAGATAATATTTGGATTTGCCATTCACAATTCATTATTTGTCATAATAGCTCGTCACATCACTTGTCGTGGAGACTAAATACTCAACATTTTTTCCTGTTAGATAACTGATTGCTTTTTTGACAAAATCATCAATGGGATTGTTAGTCGCTATCTTTATTAGCTCATCACCTTCGCTAAGTACGATGGTATTTGACCCAGAGAAAAATTGCTCTTCTATATCCAAGACCTTTATTTTTTCTTCAGGAAAGTCATCATCGATTGCTATTTTAATGCCACAGTAGGCCGCATATACGCCCACTAGTTTTTTTTCTGAAAGTAGTCCAAGCTTTATGAGCAACTCGCCCAACGGCTCGCGACTTTCTTCCTTGGCGCGAACCGCCCGTTCGATAGCAATTGCCGGAAGAACATTGTTGTCTCTAATATACTCTATAAATTTATGTTCCTCATCGCGCATTTCTCACACTTCCCATAAAGCATGATAGAACATGATGGTTCCTTTAATGCTTCGCTCATTCCAGCTTTTCAACGCCCCCCAGCAAGCTCACCCCATTTTTTGCTTCAATTGCTCGATCACCTCAAGAAGGTGGTCAGGGATAGCATCGACGGCGGGAAGCACATCGGGATGCTCCCCGCCGAGTAAATTTGATGGACAATTGTATTCATACCCTCCAAGGTTTGGTTTATGAATTCTATAGCCAATCAAATCTTGTATTTCTTTTGAAAAACCAGATGCAATATCCGGGGGATAAGCTAAAAATTGGTTTTCATTTTGCTTTAACCATCCCAGTGAATAGCTAAATATTATTCCCGTTCTATCTTCGTTACAGATATTCGCACCGCCGCAATGCCTTGTAGAGCCAAGGAAAACCAATGCGGAGCCTTTTTTCATCTTAGCAACGATAGCGTCATCTTTATTATACTCAAAAGCTTGAGATTGATCTTTATGAGCGGGCCATATTCTTGTTGCGCCGTTTTCAAATGTGAAATCGTCGATGGCCCAGATCACATTGATCAAAAACTCACTCTCTTTCGCACAAGGCCACATAAGCTCGTCTCTGTGAACTGGTTGTTCCGGCGCACCAGGGTGTATCCGTACGGCTTGACTCAAATTTAGCTGATAGCAATCGCAATACGGCAGTAGAAATTCGTCTGCGATCGATAAAATTTCTGGCCGCACGACCAATTCTTGTGTGAGTGGTGCTTTTCTAAGGAGAGATCCAAAGCGCGTGGTTGTTTCCCCGTAAAACTCACCCTGACAAGAGGGCGTTTTATCAAACCAATGATTTAATTGTTCGCTTAGGCTATCGACTTCCTCTGGACGTAAAAGATCCTCAAAAATAACGTATCCAGTTTTCCGGAGTTCCTCGAAAACAATTTCCTGCTCAGTTAATTTTTTTAACATAGTTCACCTCTATATCCATATGTTGAAAATTGGTATTGCCGTGAATGCCGTATTGACTTGCATAATGCTCTATAAATATCGCCAGTTCTCTCTGATGGGTCTGATTAAGCGACTGCAGAGAATGTCTAATACTCAGTAATATTTGGTCAAATTCGTTCACAATAGAATTCCTTTAAGCTACCTTCGAGATACTAGTTTCGACAATGAGCTGAGATTCGAACAGACCCAAATTTGCCCGAACACTTTCAAGCCCCTGATGGGTGACATCTATCGCAAATGCACCCACTGCTAATTTATTCCTATATTCAGGAATTCCCAACGGATATATGTTCCAGCCTGCCCTAAGACAGTGTGAAAGCAACGGCATATTTATTACGAAAGTTATTTGTTCCCACCCATTAAGAACTGCGCATTCCATGACCCCACAAATCATGTATCTCATGGCTATCAAACGGTCCGCCCTGCTTTTAAGTTCTGGATTGTAACAATATCTTGAACCTTCAAATATGGTCGTCCCGCGTGGCACGCCGCCTTCACATAAATCGTTAAATATATCTGACATGAGGTGAGGTTTGTTGGTAGGATTAAGCCTAATCGAGCTTAAAATTTTCCCAGTTTCATCATCCAATGCAACCAAGTAAATTGTATCCTCTGTATCAAACTGATCCTTTTCCTGTCCATTTTCACAAACTAGGTCCCACTTCATCCGATCAACAAACACCGATGAGCGTTGCTGATACATTTGTGGCAATAGGTCTGCGTATAAGTTTTTATTTTCGGAACAAATTAGATGAATCATTTTTCAGCCTCCTTTCATACAATAATGTATCAAGAAGGTGGTTCTAGACTACTACCTGATGGGGTAGGTGAACTCGTCCAATAGTATTTTATAATAAAAAAAAACAACCATTAATTTTAATCTAATTGGTCATCTTTTCATTGAGGAAGATGTACAAACCCAGATTGTTCTGGAGTTCGGGTGGGCTGATTTACTGCCACATCCATATAGGTTATTTCACCGTAGAACAGTGCTCGAATGACCGCTTGATTTCGAGTTGCTACATTGTAGTGATTTAAGATCGCTTTCACATGAAACTTTACCGTATTTTCGCTGATGCCAAGGATTTTACTTATTGCCCAGTCGCTTTTACCCATAGCAATCATCTGCAAACAATCAATTTGCCTCGCAGTTGGTTTTTTACGGACAGCTTTCGCTTGCGTTTTCATTTTTAGCGCTGTCTCGTACAAGTATATAGACATAAGCTGTATAGCCATCAGAGCATGAGGATTAACTTCCCCCGGCTGAAAGACAACAGAACAAGACGCTGAATATCCATCTCCAGTATGGATGGGTATGGTATGTCCTTCACTTAGCTCAAATTCGGCGGCTTCATTTAATATATTCAACTTGTCCAAATCAAGCACCGACCTCCAGGCACTATTCGACCATGTGAATGGCGTAATACGCTCCTTGCAGGTATCCATAATTGGATCATTTTTGTGATACTGCTTCTCATGATGATACATGCCCCAGTCCAGAGGATAATTGGATAATATTACCGCATCGTCGGGAGGATTAAAAACATCTACATGGGAAAGACAAATAAAATGAGTGCAGCCTAATTTCTTAATTGTAACATCAAATAATTTTGCCAGCTCCGTCAAATTTTCGACGCGCGCTGACTTCTCAATAAAGTCCTGAACCAGATTAAAATAACTACGAGACATGCACCATCCAATTACATTGCCAATTTACGACTATACGATTTCGCCTTATCATACACATTTATGAGATCGAATCACCTTTTTTACCCCCAAGTCAGTGTAATTCATAAATTTTACTGAATATAGCCATTAAATATAACAAAAATGACCTAAATCGGAGGAACTGACTGGCATTAGAGGCTCTAAAGCGGACATTTGGAGATTTGTCTAATTAATCTGAATATTGAGAGATTCTAGTAAAAAATAATATGAGAAAAATATCAACATGAACAAACTAACAAACCCTACCAGTTTCAATTTAAAGGAATGTTGATGATATTTAACGCGGTCCCTGTGTCTCAAGACATCCAGCATCTCGTCACCAAAATATATGGAGAGGAATGTACCAACCCCACTTAGAAAAACGACACTCCAATATGGAAAAGGTGTGAGGATAATTTTCTTCAGCAGCATTGTTAACAATGATTTGTCGTAGGCTTCCTGATTGTAAAGGATAGCGTAGCCGTTTATTGCTAATGCAATACTCCAAACTAAAATCTCGCTATAAAGCATGCGAAACCCAAATAACAATCTTATTGGAAAATCGAGTAAAAACCCCGCATCGGCGACAGGAGTACATAAAACAAAAAAGCTCCACGTCAATACTGCAACTACGCCGCCAGTCAATATTCCGTATTCAATGCTCAGATATCCGAAATAAAGAACCAGAATGCTCAAAAGTATTATAAATTTATAAAGAACTTCTTTATGAGTTTCAATTTTATGAAGTGTTTTAAATCTTTGGAACAACATGCGTTTTCCTCTAAAATTGGGACTTTACATTCAAAACATCCTTTCGTCTAGGTCATGTTTAAGATTGCTAGCAGTAGATGAAACTCAAGCTTAGTAATTGATCCTCATCAAGACATAATTATTTTATTTCATTAGGATAACATTGGCACCACTGAAAGGATTTGACCAATGAGAGATATCAAAAAAATACTTATCATAAATGGTTCTTACCGAGAGGACGGAATAACGGACCGAGCTGTTCAAGCCTTGAGCAACGCTCTTGAGGTTCAGGGTATGACTACGGAGACAATCTTTCTACGTGAGCAGGAAATCCATTTCTGCCTCAATTGCCGAGAATGCATGCAAAAACCGGGGTCCGATCCCGAACCGTGCGTGCAGCAAGATGCAATGGGTTCGATTGTCGCAAAAATCGAAGCCGCTGACGGTTATGTCCTGGCCGCCCCGACTAACCTTGGGTCGGCGACCGCTCTATTTAAGCGTTTTATGGAACGGCTCGCTGTTTATGCTTATTGGCCTTGGGGCACCCCGGCGCCAAAATACCGCAAGGATAGTGAACCTCGAAAAAAAGCTGTACTCATCACCTCGTCCTCTGCTCCTGGTTTTCTTGGAAGATGGTTGTTTGGAACGATCCGGCAACTTAAATATGCGGCAAAAATCATAGGAGCCGATCATGTCGGAACTCTGTACAGCGGTCTCATTGCCGCCGAAGAGCACGCCGAACTTCCTAATAGTACTAAGAAAAAGGTCACTTCTCTGGCTCGAAAATTGCAATAAATATGGTCTGGTCCAAATTACCCGTTGAATACAGACTTTCAAATATATCTAAAAATAAGCCCCGATGCTAAAAACGACACCGCTGTCCGAACGTCTGCCGACAACGTTGGTATCCACATAAGTGACGCCGAGTTCAAATTGCTCGAAAGTAACACTGGTGCCGATGCGCCAATCCCATTTGCCGTCACCAAAAAAACCATCCTCATAACCAAGATGAAGATCGACATTAAAGGGCGTATCGGGAATGGAGGCGCGAGTGTTGTTAAAGAAATAAACGTTGTCAGTGTTTCCGATGTTATTCTGGCTCGGCATATATGAGAGACCCACTGAACTTGTGAGCAAGCCAAGATCGACACCGACGGAACCGTAAGTTTCAAAATAAGTCGCGTTTGTCCCGCCTGGGTAAACGTAGGCTGTGGCGCCGAAATCATAGATTATGCCACCGGATTCAGTACTGTAACCGGCGTAAAAGTTGGTTTCAACGTCAGATCCTCTAAAATCAGACACGCTGGACGCAAAAGTTCCAACATAAATTCCGTTATCAGCAAACCAGTCAAGGCCGCCTTGCACCGCGATATCGTTATTGGATTTTGACACACCACGAAAACGGTAATCACTGAGGAGCGATGCGTTAATTGCAAGCTCACCACTAAACAACGTAGTTTGAGCCTGACTGACAACAGGAACCAGCACCAGCGCACTGAAGATCAATAATCTTTGAAGCATTGTTATTACTCCCTTTATTCAATACCAAGGGCGACGCCGGCATTGAGCCGCTCACCGTACCAATTCATACCCCAATGAAGATGGGGACCTGTGGCCCGACCCGACATACCAACGGTACCGATAGGATCACCTTGTTTTACCGTATCACCCTCACTGGCAATGGCGCGTTCCATATGCGCATATACGCTGCTTATGCCGTGGCCGTGGTCAATTACCATCGTGTTCCCGGTAAGATACTGGTCGCCTACCAGCGTCACTTTGCCACCCAAAGGTGCCACAATTAAGGCACCCTGCCCCGGCGCGATATCAAGGCCAGTATGGGGGCTGCGCGGTTCACCATTCAGGATACGGTGAGAACCAAACCTACCGCTGATCCGCCCTTCCACGGGCCAAATCATAGTTTCCCTGAAATTCTGCAGATCACTGTTTAAGGCTCGAACCGCCCGCACATCTGCGGCGTCTTTGGTAATCCTTTCCTGCACTTCCTTGGGCGGGGCCACATATTTGGGTGGCAGTCCCGATACTTCCTCAGTTTCATAATCATGTGCAACCACATCAAGTTGATGCATTGTGTGCCCGCCCGTTTTATGATCAACGCGGATGTTGGCTGTCGCTTTATATTTCCAGCCAAGGCCGATGACAAATGTACCGTCGACGGATTGCTTGACCGTTTTACCGTGAAAGGTGACTTTATCACCGGGTACTACCTTACCCACATAGTAGCCACCTTGCTTAAGCGGTTCCTTTATGCCCAGCGCATTGTCGGCGTAGCAGGATACCGCCGTGATGACAAAAATTATTGCGCCAAATAACATTTTTTTCATAAAAGCTGTCCTTGCTCATCCGATGATGGTTTTGATTTTTTTTTCTTCTTTGGTTTTGGATTTCTACCGGTTGCCATAACATCGACAGTTCCGTCGTGGAATTCAATGCCAAGCCTGTCACCGCTGACAATGTTTTTACCGCCGCTAATCGCCTTGCCCTGATCATTGCGAACTACAGCAAATCCGCGCTCCAGTACGCTTTGGTAGCTAAGGCTTTCGAGCAATCTTGACGGGTTTTCATATTCATTGCTTTTTCGTTCAATAAAATTGACCATCGCCCGATTCATTCTATCTTCAGCCATATTCAACTTCTCGCCTGCCCTTTTAATGTCTGACTTCAGTGTTTCAGGACGAAGCAGGCTTTTTATACTCTCAAGTCTAAGTGCCTGCCTCTCCACGCCGACTTTTAGAGCACGTGGCAGCCTCTCACTCAACTCATCAAATCGCTGCGCAGAAAGTGATAGAAGCTCCGATGGCTTTGGCAGTCCGCGGCCAAGGCCCTCTATTTGTTGCGTGAGGTTATTTAGATATCTGCGTGTGGCTTTTTCAAGGCGGATATCAAAATCCTTCACCGAATAGACAAGATCATCCCGGACCGGTACCGCACGCTCCGCAGCAGCTGTCGGCGTCGGTGATCGATAATCCGACACATAATCGATCAACGTTGTATCAGTTTCATGACCAACCGCTGAAATCAGCGGTATTTTTGATCTAGCAGCAGCACGAATCACTTCTTCTTCGTTAAAGCACCAAAGATCTTCGAGGCTACCACCACCGCGGGCGATGATTAGCACATCAGGTCTTGGAATTTTTCCGCTGCTCTCAAGCGCGTTAAACCCATCAATGGCCTCTGCAATCTGCTTGGCTGCGCCGTCCCCCTGCACCAGAACGGGCCACACTAGCACATGCCTCGGAAAACGGTCAGAAAGACGGTGCAAAATATCCCGTATGACCGAACCGGTAGGTGACGTAACAACCCCAATGGTTTTTGGAATATAAGGAATAAGAAGTTTACGGTCCTGATCGAATAGCCCTTCCGCTGCCAATTCTTTCTTTCGTTTTTCAAGAAGTGCCATAAGTGCCCCTTCGCCGGCCACTTCCATATTATCTATCACAATTTGATATTTCGATCGGCCTGGATATGTGGTGAGCTTTCCTGTGCAAACCACTTCAAGTCCATCTTCGGGCCTAAATGTGAGCCTTCCCGCAACGCCTTTCCACATCACACCATCAAGCACCGACTTTTCATCTTTTAAGGCCAGATAGACGTGACCGGACGCAGCCCGCTTGCAACCGGAAATCTCGCCCCTGATTTTTACGTAGCCAAATTGGTCTTCAACCGTACGCTTTAGGGCGAGACTTAATTCGGTGACGGAATATTCCTGGGCATTACTTTTACTCGTTTCGTCGTTGTAAGGATAATCGCTCATCAAGGCTCTTTTTCGTTTTTGCTATCTTGCTTCTTATTGGCGCTATGATACAAGAGAGACGTGGATAAAAAAAGGAAATTACACATGAATATTCTGGTCATTGGTTCCGGCGGGCGTGAACATTCTTTAGCTTGGAAAATAGCCCAATCACCACTCTTGGACACGCTTTATGTTGCCCCCGGTAATGGCGGCATGGGAAATATTGCCACATGTGTTGATATCAACGCCAGCAATCATGATGAAGTGGTGTCATTTTGCCGTGAAAAAAATATTGAATTTGTTGTCATAGGTCCGGAAGCCCCACTAGTGGAGGGAATATCTGACCGACTGGTTGCCGAAAACATTAAAACATTTGGCCCGAGCGCGGCGGCGGCCATCCTCGAAGGTTCCAAAGGGTTTACCAAGGACCTTTGCGCCAAATATGACATTCCCACCGCCGCATATGGGCGCTTTGAAGACCCAGCTGACGCCAAGGAATTTGTCACAAGAAAAGGCACTCCAATTGTTATTAAAGCTGACGGCCTCGCCGCTGGTAAAGGTGTAATCATTGCGGAAACTATAGACCAGGCCAACGACGCCATCGATGATATTCTCGGCGGTCAATTTGGTGACGCCGGTGCAGAGCTCGTGGTTGAAGAGTTTTTAAGCGGTGAAGAAGCGAGCTTTTTCGTCCTTACGGACGGTGAAAATATTCTGCCCTTTGGAACCGCACAAGATCATAAGCGTGTCGGCGAAGGCGATACTGGACCCAATACTGGTGGCATGGGTGCATACTCACCCGCACCTGTGATGGACGCCGCAATGCAGCAACGGACCATCAACGAAATTATTTTACCAACCGTAAAAGGCATGGCAGCCGAAGGAAAGCCGTTCAAGGGTGTATTGTTCGCCGGCCTTATGATTACCGACAAAGGGCCGGAGCTGATTGAATATAATGTTCGCTTTGGCGACCCGGAATGCCAATGTCTTATGATGCGCCTTGAGAGCGATATAATCCCCATTCTGATGGCCTGTGCAGACGGAACCATCGATCAGGTTGAAGCAAAATGGTCAGATAAAACGTCATTGAATGTAGTGATGGCTGCAAGTGGATATCCCGGCTCATACGAAAAAAACACAGAGATCAAGAACCTCGATCAGGCTGGGGCGGCAGATAATGTTATGATCTTCCATGCTGGAACAAAAAAAGAAGGCGATAGCATTTTTGCCACCGGTGGGCGAGTACTGAATATTACATCACTTTCAAATAGTGTGACGGACGCAAAAAACGATTCTTATAAAGCGCTTGACCAGATCAATTGGCCACAAGGATTTTGCCGTCGTGATATTGGATGGCGTGCCGTAGAACGTGAGAAAAACTAGCGTTATTTAAGTGTAACAAAAGTTTCACAATTGAATTGTTACAAATTTATTGCAGATTTGTTACAAGAATGAAAATTTACAAATGACATTAACACTTTAAGTGGATTTTCATTATGACTGAAACATCACACCCGGGTGCCAGCGCAGTTGAAGCACCAAATACAATCAAGACACTCGTCCAATGGATAACCATTGCCACACTGGTATATCTTCTCATCAGTTCAGTGGGCATGATCGGCGCAGGATTTAAAGGTGCTACCAAAGGACAGGCAAGCGAGCTTTTTCAATTTGCCACCAATCCCTTCATGGGACTGATTATTGGCATCTTGGCAACAGCGATGATCCAGTCATCATCCACGGTTACATCAATTATTGTCGGGCTAGTCGCAGGTGGCCTTCCTGTTGAAACTGCGGTTCCAATGATTATGGGTGCCAATATTGGCACAACTATTACCAATACGATCGTAAGCCTTGGTCACGTGAGAAAGAAAAAAGAATTCCGGCGTGCTTTTGCCTCGGCAACGGTGCATGATTTTTTCAATGTGATGGCGGTAGCGATCTTCCTGCCCATTGAGATATTATTTCATCCACTCTCAAAAGCTGGTGGCTACTTCGCCGAGATGTTTGTTGGCGGTGAAAATATGAGTGTTAAGGGCCTCAACTTCATCAAACCCGCCACGAAGCCAGTCATAGATTTATTCACGGACGTTTCCGCGATGATTTCAGAAAATGCTCAATATATTATTCTGATCGCTTTTGGCATAGCCGTCATCTTTCTGGCGATCACCGTGATTGGCAAACTTCTTAAAAAACTAATGGTCGGACGCGCCAAAGTGATTATGCATAACGCCATCGGTAAAGGGCCATTGACCGGTATATTCTCCGGTGCCGTGATTACCGTTTTGGTACAATCATCATCAACGACCACCAGTTTGATGGTGCCTCTCGCTGGGTCCGGGGTCTTTCGTCTTAAGCAGATCTACCCATTCACGCTGGGGGCAAATATCGGAACGACGATTACCGCTCTGCTCGCGGCAACGGCTATATCCGGTGAAACAGCTGTGTTTGCACTTCAGATTGCTCTGGTACATCTGATATATAACACAAGCGCTGTTATGCTCATTTACGGCGTTAAGAACCTCCGGAAAATCCCTATACGTGGAGCGCTATGGCTGGCGCGGGTGGCGACAGAAAGAAAAACAATTGCCTTACTCTATATTTTAGGGGTTTTCTTCGCACTGCCTGCTGTATTAATCTTTATCACAAACCAATTTTAAGTAAGGGGAAATATTATGACCCACGACGAATATGAATCCTTGTCGACCAAAAAGCTCAAGAAACTTATCAAGCGCACCAACGCCACCTTAAGCGAGCTACAGGAAGAGATGGAAAAAAGAAAACTAGACAACCAACATTCAGAAATTGATCATCTTGAAGATCATATGGAAGAAGTTGAACACGGCTTTACAAACTTCATGGCGTTCCTAAAAGACGTTCTTAAAGAAAAGAAGTAAGTCTATAATTCCTCGGCGCGCGTTTTATTGGAAACAATATGAATATCGCGCTGAGGATAAGGAAACTCCACTCCTTCAGCATTAAACTTATGCCAGATAGCCAAATAGACTTCACTGGCGATATTGGAAACACCGTTTTCACTGTCTCTAATCCACATCCTAAGCTCAAGATCAATACCATTGTCACCGAACCCCTTAATCAACACGCGAGGTTCCGGGTTTTTTATGACACGCGGCGATTCTGTTGCTGCATCCATCATCAATTGCATGGCGACTTCAATGTCACAATTATAGGACACGTTAACAGGCAAATGACGACGCACCTTTTGATCGGAAAATGTCCAGTTAATCACCGTTTGTGTGATTATATCTTCGTTCGGTACCAGATGTTCCCGACCGTCCCGGGAAATCACAGATGTATAACGGGCGGCTAACTTGTTGATGCGGCCATATGTGTCAGATATTTCGATAACATCACCAGGCTTTATTGACTTGTCCAAAAGCAGGATTACACCACTTATAAAGTTTGAGACTACCTTCTGAAGACCAAAACCAAGACCAACACCGATGGCACCACCAAAGACAGCAAGCGCCGTCAAATCAATTCCCATGCTGGAAATGGCAAACAGGAAGGCAAGTACCACCAGGACGATGCGTGATAATTTGCTGAGCAATACTCTTGCAGACGGTGTAACCGTTGGCGATTCCCGCAGTTTTGTTTCAATGATACTCGAAACGAATAAGGCGGCCCAAATCAGCACGACCATACTGGTGACGCCAGTTATGATCGCCAGCACGCTTATGGTGGTTGCACCAAACGTAAATGTAGTAACTGATAAAAACGTTGTGAAGGGTCCGAGCAGGCCAAAGATATTGAGAATCGCCATACTCCACACGACAATGCGGATAATTCTGGATATTGTTTCACTTTCAATCATTAAAGTGACCAAGCGAATGGCGATCCACACCGAAATTAACGTGCTCGCCATCCTGAACATAATGA
>CAXBLS010000048.1:0-22908 GCA_963976585.1 uncultured Kordiimonadaceae bacterium | reverse complement strand
GGTGGATATTTCCGGCTTCTTCCATATGGATTATCAAAAATGGCGATGAAGAGAGTGAACCAAAGAGATGGTGAAGCTTGTATTTTCTATTTCCATCCGTGGGAAATAGATCCAGAACAGCCTCGGCAAGAACAGGCCAGTTTTAAATCAAGGTTTCGCCATTATACAAACCTTGATGTCATGGAAAAGAAAATCGAAAGACTGCTCCGGGAATTTAACTGGGGACGAATGGACGATATATATTTAGGGGATATGTAGTTAGTGACTGAAATAAAAAAACTAAACATTATGGATGATTGTTCGGCATGGGATGCATATGTTGTGGATCATCCCGGCTCCAGTGTATTTCATATGTCAGGGTGGGGGCGTAGTGTCCATAAATCCATGGGCCATGACCTTTATTATTTATATGCTGAAAAAGATGGAAAAATATCCGGTCTTTTGCCCCTTGTTCACATCAAAAGTAAGTTATTTGGAAATTCACTCGTTTCTGTTGCGTTTTCAGTAGGGGGTGGTCCGCTATTTGATGACCAGGAAACCTTATCTATACTTGATGAAAAAGCAATATCAATTGCAGATGATCTTGGTGTTGCTGCAATGGAATATAGACAAATGACGCGCTGTCATGAGGATTGGCCGATCAAGGCAGAAACTTACTCAACATTTCGAAAAAAATTAAGCACAGACAATGAAGAAAATATGTTGGCTATTCCGCGTAAGCAGAGAGCGATGGTTCGAAAAGGTATTAAATTTGGACTCACCTACGAAATTGATGAAAATGTAGACCGCTTATTTCATCTCTATGCGACCAGCGTCAGAAATTTGGGAACGCCTGTTTTTCCAAAATCACTCTTTCGCGCGTTAAAAGAAGAATTCAAGGAAGATTGTGAGATTCTTACCGTGGTAACGCCCGAAGGTGACGCAATTTCGAGCGTAATGAGTTTCTATTTTAAGGATGAGATTACACCTTATTATGGTGGAGGGGGGCTTTCAGCTCGAAGTTACGCAGCGAATGATTTTATGTATTGGTCGGTTATGGAGCACGCAGTGGCAAAACGCAGTGTAAAATTATTTGATTTCGGGCGTAGCAAAAATGGTACTGGTGCATTCAGTTTTAAGAAAAATTGGGGATTTGAGCCGACATCTCTTGAGTATGAATATTATCTTCGGGAAGGGGATGATATTCCGGAAATCAATCCACTTAATCCCAAATATCAACTAATGATCAGGGTGTGGAGCAGGTTGCCGCTACCGATAGCTAACTTTATGGGACCGTTTATTTCGAAATCACTCGGCTGATTGTTTATTGCTTTCCTGCGAAGGACCCGCAGCGGGTAGGATTTGTTCTAAATTTGCAGCGTCTTCTGCAGTTGGTTCGTTCTGGGCTGTGACGATGACATCTTCTTCACTGCCTGTGAGGGTCGCGAACGACGTAAAGGCAAGGGCCCAGCCGAGCATCGCACATATGATCCATGCGAAGACAGACATTCTAGCAGATAGTTTACTGGTAACGTCACCATCCAAATCGGGTTTGTTTTCTGCCATGTTAAGTTCCATGTTATTCACATCATATCCAATTTCTATCATCTAAATATTAATTAAAATGGTTAACATAACATTAACCTTAATAGACACAATCTTAAAAAAGGCAAAAAATATTAAGTATATCAATGCGTTATATGGTTAAATTGCGTTAACTATATATTTTAACTCAAATTAACCATACCGATTAAATTAGTGATTGCAAGCATTTGTTAAAGTATCTAGTAAGAAGACCTACATAAGTGCATGTAACGCAAAGATAAAAAGGAGAATTTGTTGGGGCGGGTAGGATTTATTCAGAAATCGCTGTCTAGAGAGTAGCCAGCACTGCGAACGGTTCGAATGATGTTGGGCTTGCCTCCCTCATTTAACGCTTTTCTAAGCCTTCTGATGTGAACGTCAATAGTTCGCGATTCAACGTATATGTCATTGCCCCAAACCATATCAAGAAGTTGTTCTCTAGAAAAAACCCGACGAGGGTTTTCCATAAGGAATTTTAGAATGTTGAACTCGGTTGGACCAAGATGAACGCTCTTGTTGTCGCGCATTATTTTTCTGGATGAGAGGTCCATTTCTATTCCAGCATACTCAAGAACCTGTTCGCTGAGCGCTGGTCTGATCCGTCTGAATATTGCCTTGATCCGTGCGGTGAGTTCTTTGGGGGAAAAAGGTTTTGTGATGTAATCATCAGCGCCAGTATCAAGCCCTCTGATTTTATCGCTTTCCTCACTTCTTGCTGTTAGCATTATGACCGGAATATTTCTTGTGTTTTTATCGCGCCTTATCCTTCGACAAATTTCGATGCCAGACAAATTTGGCAACATCCAGTCGAGGATAATTAAATCAGGTTGATTCGATTGTGCGCTTAGCAGACCTTCCTCGCCGTCCATCTCAATGAGAACTTCATAACCTATCTGTTCAAGATTATATTGTATCAGCTCCGTAAGACTTGGATCGTCTTCGACCAAAAGAATTTTTGCGGACATTTACTTTACTCAGTCGTTGTTCTTATTACCACCCTATATGGCAGTTTTTTGTTACACTATTATGACACATTTAAACTGGCTCATGGCTCTTGCGGTAACAATACGGTCGCTGTTACATTTTTGCCCACTTCGCTGGAGAAGGACAGTTTCCCCTCGTGCCGTTGTATGATGTGTTTAACAATTGCTAACCCAAGCCCGGTTCCGCCCAGACTGCGTGAGCGGGCGGTGTCAACTCGATAAAAGCGTTCTGTAAGGCGTTCAATATGTTCGTCTGCTATACCAGCGCCCTGATTTGTCACAGTAATTTTTATGAACCCTTTGTTGTCAGGTTTTTCTATATGGCTATCCATGTGAATTGAAATTTCACTATTCTCCGCGCCATATTTTATCGCGTTATCAATTAAATTTTGAAAAACTTGGGTGAGCTGATCCCTGTCTCCGATAATGTTTCCGGATTTATATTCGGTGGTGAAGCTTGCGGTCATGTTTTTCTTATTCAAGCTGAAGCTCAGTGTTTCAATGACATTTTCAATAACCCTGATCAAAGAAACATTCTCACTGGGTGGAATATGGGCATCCCGTTCTATATGACTGAGAGAAAGTAGGTCTTCAATAAGGCGTGTCATGCGATTTGCCTCATCCTGCATGATTTTTAAGAACCGCTCTATTGCCTGCTTATCCTCTTTGGCTGGACCTTGTAATGTTTCAACAAACCCGAGTATCGAGGCGAGGGGGGTACGCAGTTCATGACTAACGTTGGCGACAAAATCAACGCGCATTCTTTCGGCTTCTCGAATGCTGGTGATGTCGTAAATTGTCAAAAGTATTGTTCTGTCTTCAGGGCGGGAGTTCTCAAATTTATCATGAACATGAATTCTAAGCAGATAATTTCTGGGTCTGGGATTTGGGGTGCTATATTCTACAGTGTCCGATACACCTGTCTCTATTGCCCTGTCAATAGCTGCCAGAGCATCTGTATCAAATAAGAAGTCAGAAACTTTGTGGTCGATGAACTCTCGATCGAACATATTTTTCGCTGATTTGTTTGCCATGAAAATGGTTTTATTGTGATTTAGAAATATAAGAGGATCTATAAGGTTTTCCATTATATTCACAAATAGAGCTGATTGTTCATCAGTATTTAAAGGAGAAAGCTTCTGCCTATTTTTTAAGAATTTCTGTGACATTACTGCAGCAAACAAGACGGTAAAAATAAGAAAAGCTGTCTCTAGAGGCGAAATTGTATGCCGATAAAGCAAAACAACCAGGCACATCAGAAAAGGTGTGAAATAGAGAAACAGTTTCATGATTTTATGCATAACGTTTATAATATCTTAACGTAAATTGTTTTATATTTTCCACTCAATGCTAGCTCATGTTGCAACGATTGTCGATAATGACTTAAAAGTTTCATATGTCTGTCCCAAAATGGGATAGCTGTTAAAGTTATTTACAGTATATCGCATGCATTTCAGGTAATACAATGCTAAGTCATTGAAAAAAAAGAAAATAGACTTATTGGCACGATAATTGCAAAATAGTTTGTTGTATAGATTTATTATATTAGTAGCTGCCATTGGCAGAGTTTATGGAATCGGGTGATAGTATGACCAAAGTTAATGAGACTAAAGTAGAGCGTGAAGAGGGACTAGCTAAGCGTTTACATCGGCGCAGTTTATTGAAGGCTGGTGCTGTAGTTGCACCAATCGCACTGACGCTCCATGGTGGTGTGCCGCTTGCACACGCAGATTCAGCCGGCCTTTGCGTGGTCAAACTTATGGAAATCGCAAATGACCAAGGCGATGCTAGACACAGGATGTTGCAAATTCCTGTTCATGGTTCACAAATTGCTCAGCCATTGGTTGGAAATAGCCACGCGGTAGAAGTTCTTCCAGAGAATTATCAGCCTGGTACGAAGCTGGAGCCATTTGACGCCAACAATATACAGCATTGGAACTTCATTAAGGATCCGCAAAATGGACGTTTCGGATTCTCTTGCGTTAATTCAATTGAATTTAACGGCCGGATTTAAGGTAATGACGGATAGGGTAACGCTCAATAGTTATTAGCCTGCCGTGCGATAGTATTCGGTATTAAATAAATTTTTAATGAATAAAGCTCATGATCAGTATATGATTCGTGAGCTTTTTCTTTGCGGATTTATAGTGAGGGTGGATTGACAGACAATTTTACAAATGATGCCATGGTGTATTGCGTTCCCAATCGGGCTGACTTCATATGGTCAGAGTGGGAGGATGCGAGCATTGTATATGACCCGCGCAGCGGCCATACACAGGTGCTCAATGAGTTTGCCCGTGAACTGTTTGCGCTATACGAAGACGGTCCAAAAACTCTTGATCAGCTATTTGATGAATTTGAGGAAATTTTGGAAAGTCCACTCGATGATGTGACCAGAAAAAATATCATTGAAACGGTGGCGGGCTTTGATACTATGGGGCTTATTGAGCCGGTTTAATAATAAAAGAAAAGATAAATGACGGCGAAAAGCATATTTCATAAAAGTAAAAAACTGGCAAATTATAGCGACAATGAACTTGATAATCGTCTTGCATCGAGTGGTGCCCAGCTGGAAATTGGGCCATTTACGGTCAATATTTCACTTGGCTTTAAAAATATCCGCGATGAATTTATCAATATTTACCGAAGCTATCCATACTATAATGAACCGGTAATACTAGATAATTATATTAAAATTTATGGGCGAAATTTTTATCGCACTTATGTCAAGCCGCAAGCATTTGTAGACGTGGGAATGAACGATGATTTTATACCGCTTCCTGCCAGCATGGGAATGGTCAGCCTGGAAATGGGACTCAATTGGCAGGTGGCGTCTTCTTGCAAGCAATATCTCATGTTCCACGCTGGTGTGGTCGCGAAGAATGGTGTTGGGTTGATCATGCCCGCAATGTCGGGCAGTGGTAAATCTACTCTTGCTGCAGGACTTTCTTACAAAGGGTGGCAACTCCATTCTGATGAATTTGGCCTATTGGATTTGGAAACTGATGAACTTGTACCCTATCCAAGAGCGGTTTCCCTGAAGAACGAATCTATTGCGGTTATGAAAGAATGGGTGGGGCGGGAAAATGAAAACCCGCTTAACCATTTTACCCCAGAATTTGAAGGAACACCCAAGGGGACAATTTGTTACCTTCGTCCACCTGAGCAGTCGATTGTAGAGATGCATAAACGGACACGACCAAATGTTGTAATATTACCCATATTTGATGCGACTGCGAAACCAGAAATTAGGCCGATTACTAAAACAATGGCATTCTTTCGGCTGGTTATGTCATCGGCTAATTATAGTGATATTGGTGTCGATGCATTTCACTCAATTTCAAGAATCATAGAAAATTCAGCTGTTTGCGAGATTATCTACCCGTCACTCGATGATGCGGTGAAGCTTGTGGAAGACTTCGTAGCGCAGTCTCTTGAGGGCGGTGAACATGTCTAATCCTGTTACCGAACAAAATATATTGATCAATGTGCTCAAAGAACCTCTCAGAATGCTCGAGTTATCGGTTGCAGATTGGAATGAGGTTTTTCGTGAAGCCAAGATATCCAGCCTTGCTGGGAGGTTAGCAGCTGATGCTGACACGCTTGGTTTGGCCAATCAGTTGCCCTTGAAGGTGCAAAATTTGTTTAAGTCATACAGGTACGGCAGCGCATCCTCAGAACGGATGATAAAGTGGGAAATGAACCGAGTGCGACGAGCGCTTAGATTTGGTGATGAAAAAGTGATCCTGCTTAAAGGTGCGGCCTATATTGATCGTAATCTTAAATGTACCAACGGGCGGGTTAGTGTTGATCTGGATATTCTTGTTGCAAAAAATCGTCTGGATTGGGCAGAGGAGCAGTTTTTAGCGGCGGGCTGGCAGCATCATCTTGAAAATGATTACGACCAAAAGTTTTACCGCGAATATTCCCATGAACTACCGCCAATGGTTCATCCGGATCGGCAAATAAGTATTGATGTTCACCACAGCATTTTACCGGTCACCAGCCGGGTTTATCCAGATATGTCGAAACTGATAAACGAGTCCGAGAAGGCCAGAGATGGTTTTTATACATTTTCCAACGTGGATATGTTTCTTCATAGTGTCGTGCACTTGTGGCAGGACGGGGAGGTCCGTTCGAGCCTTCGTAATCTGCTTGAGCAGCACGATATGCTTGAGGAATTTGGTGCTGATCCAGAATTTTGGCTAAAACTTGTGCCGCGTGCTGTAGAGCTTGGATTTACCCGTGCACTTTACTATGCCCTTAAATATACGCGCATGATTATGGGGGCAGAAATACCAGACCATGTCATGGCGGATATTAATCGCTACAAACCAAATGTCGTGACCAGAGCCCTGATGGACTGGATGGTACCCGGTGTTATATCCCCGACCAAGGGCGCAAAGGGGGTCAGTCGTTGGCTCTCTATGAATGGTCTCTATATTCGTTCACACTGGTTGCGCATGCCGCCGATGCTGCTTTGCAAACATTTATCGATAAAATTTATACGGCGTATTAAGGGTGAGGCATAAACCCGTTCAGTGCGCTAACAAATTCATCAAAATGATCAATGATTAAATCAGGTGACAATTCGCTTATGGGGGTCTTTGTGTAACCAAATGAGACGCCAACGGATATCATATTTGCGGCCTTGGCGGCCTTAACATCGTTGATACTATCGCCAACCATGATGGCATATTTAGGATCCGCGCTCATAAGATCACAGGTTGAGAAGAGGTGGCGTGGATCGGGTTTTTTAAAAGGAAAACTATCGCCGCAGGTGGCCGCGGAAAAATAATTTATAATTTCAAGCTCTTCAAGAAGCAAATGAGTAAGTTCTATATTTTTATTTGTGCAAATTGCTAGCGGTATATTCTGTTCATTTAATGTTTTTAGTAGCTCGAGGGTACCAGGAAAAACCACTGTTTTATCGGCGATATGGGCGCGGTAATAATCTATATATTGTTCATATAGCATCTCTATTTCTTGTTCGTTTGGTGTCTCTCCGTTGTGGCTGAAACCTTTAATAATAAGGGCTTTTGCACCTTCGCCGACCATATTTCGTACCTGATGATGATCGATTGCGTTGCGGCCGGATAGTGTGAGAATATGATTTAAAGTGGCGGAAAGGTCGAGGGCTGTGTCCGCAATAGTGCCATCCAAATCGAATATAATGGCACTGGGTTTATTTTTAAGCATATTTCCGCTCGTTTTAATATAAATTTAAAGCATATATTGTACTAATATAAATAAATATTCAGTATTGATTAATGTTATGACACTATGTTGACCAAATTAACAGTCAGAGTATCAAAAAAACAGGAAATAATAATAAACGATGAATAATTCTGATCTCGCTATCATCATTCTGGCCGCAGGCAAAGGCACGAGGATGAAATCATCACTTCATAAGGTTCTTCACCCGCTTGGTGGTCGACCAATGCTTCATCACCTAATGGATGCGACAGCACCGCTTAATCCAATGCGCAAAGTCATCGTGGTTGGCGCGGGAAAAGAACAGGTTGAAGCATCTGTTGGCGAACAGGCTGATATTGTCGTGCAGGAACCGCAGCTCGGCACCGGCCATGCTGTGCAGGTTACCAAAGAGCAGCTCAGCGGATTTAATGGCGACGTGCTTATTTTATACGGCGATGTGCCTCTTTTATCAGAGGAGACAATGCAAAAAATGATCGATACCCGCGCAGAAACAGGCGCTGCGGTTGTCGTACTTGGCTTTAAGCCAGAAGACGCGAAAGCATACGGCAGACTTAAGTTAGATAAAAATGGTGGTCTTGACGCTATCATCGAATATAAGGACGCCTCACAAGAAGAGCGCGCAATAAGCCTTTGTAACAGTGGTATTATGTCGCTGGACGGTACACACATGTTTAATTTGTTGGATGCGCTTGATAACAATAATGCGGCTGGGGAATATTACCTTACGGATGTGGTGGAAATTGCCAATTCAAAAGGTCTGGTCTGTGCGGTGGTTGAAGCAGATGAGCAGGAAGTTATGGGCATTAACAGTCGGTCTGAGCTTGCCGAGGCAGAAGCAGTCTTCCAAGCCGAACGACGTCAGTATTTCATGGATGAAGGTGTCACTTTAATGGACCCTGCAACTGTGTATTTCAGTCATGATACCAAAATTGGCAGAGATGTGAATATCGGACCAAACGTATTTTTTGGCCCCGGTGTGGAAATCGCAGATGCGGTGACCATAAATGCATTTTGCCATATTGAAGGCGCATCTATTGGTGCCGGATCATCAGTTGGACCATTTGCCAGATTGCGTCCGGCTGCCGAACTCGGTGAGGGTGTTAAGGTCGGTAATTTTGTTGAGATTAAGAAAGCAAAAATTGAAGACGGTGCGAAAGTAAGCCACCTTAGTTACATCGGTGACGCACGAGTCGGAAAGAACGCCAATATTGGCGCAGGGACTATTACCTGCAATTATGATGGTTATTTTAAATATCACACGGATATCGGAGAAGGGGCGTTTATCGGCTCAAACAGTGCGCTTGTTGCGCCCGTTAATATTGGCGACGGAGCCATTATTGGTGCTGGGAGTGTTATCACATCTGTTGTCGAAAATGATGCACTTGCAATTGCTCGTGGGAAGCAAAGACAGCTTGGTGGTTGGGCCGCCAAGTTTAGAGACGATAAAAAAGCAAAGAAAATGATATAGCAAGGTAAGAATTTATGTGCGGAATTATTGGTATTATTAGTGGTAGTAACGTTGCGGACCGCATTGTTGAAGGGCTGCGCCGTCTTGAATACCGTGGATATGACAGCGCTGGGGTTGCAACTCTTTTTGACGGAAACACAATCGATCGACGTCGTGCTAAGGGTAAGTTGATAAATCTTGAAAATGAACTAGAATCTCGCGCGCTTCCCGGCTTTGTTGGGATCGGCCATACGCGCTGGGCAACGCACGGCGAGCCAACGGTTGCCAATGCCCATCCGCACGCATCGGAAAAAGTGGCCGTAGTCCATAACGGAATTATTGAAAATTTCCGCGAGCTTCGTGAAAAATTAAGCACAAAAGGTCACTCTTTTAACACGCAAACCGATACGGAAACCATTGTTCATCTGATCACAGACTTTATAGATCAGGGCTTAAACGCACGGGACGCAGCAAAAGCCGCACTTTCTGAACTTGAAGGCGCTTTTGCATTGGCCATTATTTTTGAGGGTGAAGAAGATCTTATGATTGGCGCGCGCCGAGGTAGTCCTCTTGTACTTGGGTATGGTGACGGCGAAATGTATCTGGGATCTGATGCGATTGCCCTTTCTCATTTAACTGATAAAATATCTTACCTCGACGAAGGGGACCGGGTTGAAATATCTAGAAATTCTGCGCAGGTGTTCGATGAAAATGGTGCGGAGGTGGACCGCGAAATCCACACAGTTGACGCCGCTAGCGGCTCGATCGACAAGGGCAACTATAAGCATTTCATGATGAAAGAAATTTATGAACAACCCACTGTGGTTGGTCAAACTCTCGGCACGCTGATTGATCCGCTTAAAGGTCATGTTGAGCTTGGCGATATGCCTTTTGATTTGGCTGAGATTGATCGGGTCACGATTATTGCCTGCGGCACCAGTTATTATGCCGCCATGGTGGCAAAATACTGGCTGGAACAGGTTGGCCGCATCAATGTTGATGTGGATATCGCCTCAGAATATCGTTACCGAGAGCCGGTTATGCCGGCCGGGGGACTTTCAATTTTTATTTCTCAGTCCGGTGAAACAGCTGATACGCTGGCGGCTCTCAGATACGCCAAATCGCAAGGACAGCATATTCTATCGATCCTTAATGTTGCCCAAAGCTCAATGGAGCGGGAAAGTGATGTAGTGCTCCATACGCATGCTGGTCCTGAAGTCGGTGTTGCATCGACTAAGGCGTTTACTTGTCAGCTTGCGGTACTTGCCTGTTTTTCCATTGCTCATGCCAAAGCACGCGGTACTATTGATGCCGCTGAAGAAGCGCGGCTTTGTGTGGCGTTGTCCGAAGTGCCGGCGCGAATGGCTGATGTGTTAAATCATGATGACGCTATTCAGATTATGGCCGACGAAGTGGCTAAAGCGCAGGATGTGATTTATCTTGGCCGCGGTCTGGAATACCCCATCGCTATGGAAGGGGCACTAAAGCTTAAGGAAATTTCCTATATCCACGCCGAGGGCTATGCCGCCGGTGAAATGAAGCACGGCCCAATAGCGCTGATCGATAAAAATGTACCGATCATCGTTATCGCGCCAAGTGGGCGCCTTTACGAAAAAACTGTCTCAAATATGCAAGAAGTGATTGCCCGCAAAGGTCAGGTCTACTTCTTCACCGACATCGAAGGTGCGAAAACCGACGGCGAAGCGGCCATAGCCACCATAGCTCTACCAATGCTTGATGAATTCGTGACACCATTGCTCCATGCGATCCCGGTCCAGCTCTTAAGCTACCATGTGGCAGTTGCGAAGGGGACAGACGTTGATCAGCCAAGAAACTTGGCGAAATCTGTCACTGTAGAGTAATTCCTATTTAGCTTGAACAGGGATCTTATAAGCATTATCTTGTGAGAAAATGAACGAAGTTATAGATATGGGGTTATGATGAATTCTCAAGCTGATGTGGGCGCCCACGTTCAAAATCTTGAAACATACTTGCTAAAGCCTGAAGTGCGTGCTTCAAGGACAAAATTAAATGAGCTTCTATCGGATGATTTTATCGAATTTGGTGCTTCGGGAAGGGTATGGAACAAGAAAGATATCATTGCTTCTCTTATTGTTGAACTAGGTAATGAGGATATTGTTATTGAAGCGGATACTTTTCGCGCGCAACAAATCACGAGTGATACCGTTCTATTAACTTATAAATGTTATCGAAAAAATAATGATGGTGAAGTGTTGCGAACGACGTTGCGGAGTTCAATTTGGCGATTAGTTAATGAGGGCTGGCAACTCCATTTCCATCAGGGAACGATAGTGGAAAAATCATGATGAGATGGAAGATATTAGAGCTGGCGGGGAAGGGATTAAATCTCGAAGAAATTCTTGCTGAGCTTGAGAACCACACTGAATTCGGTCTTGACCGGGAGGCGGCGATTGACATTCTTCGGCTTTATCAGGATACACTATCTGACGAGTTAAGGGAACAGTTGTCCGTATTATAATTAACATTCCTACAATAGTTTTTCTATTCATGTTTTTTACTGAATAAAGCCAAGGTGCTTGACTTTTTGCGTTGAACCCCCAATTTAAACCTTACAAACTTATTTAAAGGGTATTTTCCATGTATGACTATGATTTCTTTGTGATTGGGGCGGGTTCTGGTGGTGTTCGTGCGAGCAGAATGGCGGCGACGTATGGTGCCAAAGTTGGCCTTTGTGAAGATTACCGCGTCGGCGGGACATGCGTGATCCGTGGCTGTGTACCCAAGAAGTTATTTGTCTATGCCTCAGAATATTCTGGTCATTTCAAGGATAGTGCCGGTTTTGGTTGGTCTGATGCTGATCACAGTTTCAACTGGAAGACCTTAAAGGCCAATAAAGATGCGGAGATTGAACGATTAGAAGGGCTTTACGGTAAAAATCTTGATAATCATCATGTTGAGATCATCAAAGCCCGCGGTAAGCTTCTGGATAAGCATAAAATTGAGCTAACGGACGCTGATGGAACACGTACTGTGACGGCGGATAAGATTTTGATCGCCACCGGTGCCTGGCCGTCATTTCCGGATATTCCAGGCATCGAGTATGCAATTTCATCCAATGAAGTTTTTGAGTTTGAAGACTTGCCAAAGCGAATTACTGTCGTCGGCGGTGGTTATATTGCCGTTGAAATGGCAGGGATTTTTAACGGCCTTGGCGTGGAAACGTCATTGCTATATCGCGGTGAGGAAATATTGCGTGGGTTTGATCTGGAAATTAGAACCAAACTTCGTGAGGAAATGATCAAGAAAGGTATTGATGTCCGTATTCATCATGATGTTAATGAGATTGTAAAAAGCGGCGACGAATATTTGCTTATGCTTTCCGATGGCAATGAAATGGCTACAGACTGCGTGATGTATGCAACAGGCCGGGTTGCGAATACCAAAAATATTGGCCTTGAGGAGCTTGGCGTAAAAATGAAACCAAATGGTGAGATTGATGTCGATGAATATTACCGCTCAAATATTGATAATATTTTTGCCGTTGGTGATGTCATTGGAGGAATGCAGTTAACGCCTATAGCCATCAAAGAAGGCGCAGCGCTTACTGCAACCCAGTTTAACGATATGCCGACATTTGTGAACTATGATCATATCCCGACCGCGATCTTCTCACAGCCGCCGATCGGCACCGTGGGTCTTTCAGAGGAAGAAGCGCGCGAAATATATGGCGACGACTTGCAAGTTTATAAAAGTGAATATAAATCCATGAAATTTACCCTTGCTGGCCGCGATGAAAGATCACTGATAAAGCTGCTGGTCGATGGCCAGACTGATAAAGTGATCGGCGCCCATATGATTGGCCCGGATAGCGCGGAAATTATTCAGGGAATTGCGATTGCCCTCAAGTGCGGTGCAACCAAGGCACAATTTGATGATACGGTTGCCGTGCACCCATCATCAGCGGAAGAATTCGTTTTGATGAAGTAATGCTTCACAAGGGCACATAAAAGCCTTATAGAAAGCATAGATAGACGATTTACTTAATGGAACTTAAAGAATGACGACGAACTGGACCCCCGATAGCTGGAGATCAATGCCAATCCGCCAGGTCCCGACTTATCCGGATGAGGTGAAACTGGCAAACGTGGAAGCAGAGCTTCGCAACCTGCCGCCTCTTGTTTTTGCTGGTGAGGCGCGCCGCCTTAAACGCCAGCTTGGTGATGTGGCAAACGGTAACGCATTTTTGCTTCAAGGCGGCGATTGCGCCGAAAGTTTTGCCGAATTTCATGCGGATAAAATCCGTGATACGTTCCGGGTTCTACTGCAAATGTCCGTGGCCCTTACATTTGCTGCGAGCTGTCCGATCGTTAAAGTTGGCCGTATGGCTGGACAGTATGCGAAACCCCGAAGCTCCGATATGGAAACACAGGGAGAGCAAAGTCTGCCAAGTTACCGTGGTGATATCATTAACGGCATTAACTTCGATGAAAAGTCACGCATTCCTGATCCGGAGCGCATGATACGCGGGTATAGCCAAGCATCTTCAACGCTCAATCTGCTTCGCGCATTTGCACAGGGTGGTTATGCGAACCTTAAAAAGGTACATCAATGGAATCTTGATTTTGTAGGCGGCGGTGACGCAGTCGAGAAATATCAGGATCTCGCTGACCGTATTGACGAGGCGATGGCCTTTATGGAAGCATGTGGTATTGACCCAAATAGTACTGCGCTTCATGGTACCGATTTTTATGTATCACATGAAGCATTATTGCTGCGCTACGAAGAAGCACTAACCCGCGTCGATAGTACGACAGGTGACTGGTATGATACATCAGGTCATATGTTATGGATCGGTGATCGAACCCGCGTTAAAGGCGAAGCTCATGTTGAGTATCTGCGCGGCATTCAAAACCCGCTTGGTCTTAAAGTGGGGCCAACGACCGACCTTGATGAGCTGATTGAAATTATTGACATTCTAAACCCAGAAGATGAAGCAGGGCGTATTACGCTAATCTGCCGTATGGGTGCAGGGATCATTGAGGATAAACTTCCACCGGTGATTAAACGCATCGAAGAAGAAGGCAGAAGGGTTGTCTGGTCTTCAGACCCGATGCATGGCAACACGATCTCAGCGGCCAACGGCTTTAAAACGAGACCATTCGAGGATGTGCTTGCTGAAATCCGTCGTTTCTTCCGTATCCACCGTAGTATGGGAACATATGCTGGCGGTGTTCATTTTGAAATGACCGGGCAAGATGTGACTGAATGTACCGGTGGCGCCGAAGCCATCACCGAAGAAAAGTTGGCAGATCGTTACCGGACACATTGTGATCCGCGCCTCAACGCTAGTCAAAGCCTCGAGCTCGCGTTTCTGATTGCCGAAGGGCTTAAGGAAGAGCGTGATGAGCGAGCAAAAGAATTAAAAGCAGCCGCATCAAGCTAATTAGGACCGATATGTCAGATGGCCAGTGCACTCAAGATCGCAATAGCGACCATAAACCCCGTAGTCGGGGATATTGACGGCAACGCCTCACGCATCCTCGCGGTGCGTGAACAGCATACCGACGCCGATCTTATTGTATATAGTGAACTGGTTCTTATCGGATACCCTCCTGAAGACCTTGTCTTAAAACCTGCCTTTCAGCGCGATGCTATGGATAAAGCAGTGGAGCTTGCAGCGATCACCAAGGACGGTGGCCCCGCGATGTTGGTGGGATCGCTTTGGGTTGAGGGTGGAAAGCTATATAACAGCTCGCTTCTATTTGACAAGGGTACTATATCCGCTATTCGACACAAGCGTGACCTTCCCAATTACGGGGTTTTCGATGAAAAGCGCGTGTTTGAAAGCGGACCATGTCCGGAACCGATTGAATTTAAGGAGGTCAAGCTGGGAGTACTGACCTGCGAAGACCTATGGTGGGAAACGGTCACTGAGTATCTTACGAATAAGCACAGCAATATTCTGATATCTCTCAACGGATCACCTTATGACCTGCCGAAAGCTCGTGATCGCTACACAAATGGCAAGGACCGGGTCACACAGTCCGGTATTCCACTGATATATACCAATCAGGTTGGTGGTCAGGATGAACTGGTTTTTGATGGTGAAGCCTTTGTTATGGATAAGGATGGCAACGTCATTGTCCGCCAACCTTCTTTCGTAGAAGAGGTTAGTAGGACCGAATGGCACGAAGCAGACGGAAAATGGATTTGTGCGCCTCAGGAACTTCCGCCAAAAAATGATCGTATGATGGATATCTATCAGGCGATGATGATCGGCGTGCGTGATTATGTGAATAAAAACCGCTTTCCCGGCGTTATCATCGGCATGTCAGGCGGAATTGATAGTGCGCTGAGCGCGATTGTTGCAATCGATGCGCTTGGCGCGGACCGGGTGCATCTTGTGATGATGCCATCAAAATATACGTCGCAAGAAAGTCTGATTGATGCTGCTGATGCGGCGAGGATGATGGGATGCCGGATCGATAATATTTCCATCAATGACGGCGTTAACGCGTTTGAAAAAATGATGACTGCCTCATTTGCCGGGACAAAACCGGACCTGGCCGAAGAAAATATTCAATCGCGGCTTCGGGCGGTAATTTTGATGGCTCTAAGTAATAAGTTTAGCAAAATGGTTCTGACCACTGGAAATAAGTCCGAAATGTCAGTGGGTTATGCGACAATTTATGGTGATATGTGCGGTGGATATAACGCACTTAAAGATATTTATAAGCTTGATGTCTTTAAACTCAGTGCATGGCGCAATGAAAACCATCCAGCCGGTGGTCTCGGTCCGTGCGGTCAAATTATGCCAGTTAATATTATCGAAAAACCACCAACGGCGGAGCTGCGCCCTGATCAAAAAGACGAAGATAGCTTGCCGCCTTATGAGGTTCTCGATGATATTCTTGAGTGTCTCATTGAGCGGGAAATGCCGGCGCGTGATATTGTAAAACGCGGCCATGACGCGGAAACAGTTGCACGTATCCAGCATCTGCTATACATCGCAGAATATAAACGCAGGCAAGCCCCACCAGGTGTCAAGATTACAGAAAAGAATTTTGGCCGTGACCGTCGTTACCCGATTACGAATGGCTATAGAGATAAAAACACTTAAAAGTGTGTATAATGAGAACTTAGGAAACAGGATTAAAAACAATGCCGGTAAAAGTAAGATTTGCCCCCAGCCCAACCGGGCTTTTGCATGTGGGGAATATGAGAACCGCCCTTTTAAACTGGCTTTATGCCCGTAAAATGGGCGGTGTATTTTTCCTGCGTATCGATGATACAGATCAGGAAAGATCAACAACAGAATATGAAGAAGGGATAATGGAAGACCTCCTCTGGCTTGGCCTCGATTGGGACGAGAGTGCCAAGCAATCAGAGCGCTTTGATCGCTATGATGCGGCTGTCGAAAAATTAAAGGCCGATGGCCGACTTTATCCATGTTACGAGACTTCACAAGAGCTTGATTTAAAAAGAAAAGTTCAACTAGGTCAAGGCAAGCCGCCACTTTACGATCGCGCAGGGCTTAGCCTCAGCGAAGAGGAAAAGGCCAAATATGAAGCCGAGGGACGAGCAGCCCATTGGCGGTTCAAACTTGATATTCCAGCCCGCGTCGAGTGGGAAGATCATGTTAAAGGTCATCAAAGTTTTGATATTGCAGCGCTTTCTGATCCGATTTTGGTTCGCGGTGACGGCACCTACCTTTACACACTTCCAAGCGTGGTTGATGATATCGATTTTGAGATCACTCATATCATGCGCGGTGAAGATCACTCCGCCAACAGTGCGGTGCAAACGCAGGTGTTCGAAGCGCTTGGTGCTAAAGCTCCTGAAATGGCCCACTTCTCGCTATTGACCGGTGCTGCGGGTGAGGGGTTATCAAAACGCCTTGGTTCCGCGAGCATCAAATCATACCGTGAAGAAGACGGTCTTGAGGCTATGAGTATCATCAGTCTGCTGGCACGTATCGGATCATCAGACCCTGTTGAGCCATTCACAAACATTGAGCCGTTGATAGAAGGATTTGAATTTTCAAAATTCAGCCGCGCAACCGCCAAGTTTGATCCCAATGATCTTGAGATATTAAACGCAAAAATTCTTCATGTGACCGAATATGATGCAGTGAAAGTCCGCCTTCCTGAGGGTGTTACTGAGAAAATCTGGAATGTGGCACGGGCCAATATCAAGCATCTTGATGATGTTAGTGAATGGCTTAAAATTGTTAACGGTCCTGTGACGCCAGTGATTGAAGACCGCCATTTTGTTGCCGTTGCCGCTGGTATTTTGCCGGGTGGAAAATGGAATGATGAGACCTGGAAAGAATGGACATTGGCCGTCAGAAGGGAAACTGGTGCCAAGGGCAAGAAGCTATTTATGCCGCTACGTCAAGCAATTACAGGACTTGATCATGGACCGGAAATGGGCTCGCTCCTACCGTTAATTGGTGAAGAACGTGTCAGAATGCGCCTAAATGGCAACGAGGCTTAAATGACCACCGGGCTTAAAATATACAATACTCTTACCAACAAAAAAGAAGAGTTTAAACCGATCGATCCCACACACATCACTATGTATGTGTGCGGGCCGACGGTGTATGATTTTGCCCATGTGGGTAACGCTAGGCCCGTTGTCGTGTTTGATACGCTGGCGAGGCTGCTGCGTCATGATTACGGCAAGCTTACTTATGCCCGCAATATCACCGATATTGATGATAAGATCATCGAAGCTAGCCAGAAATCCGGAGATGATATTTCAGTCATAACCGAAAAGTTCACTCACCATTATGAAGAAGACATGGGGGCGCTTAATGCCGATCTACCGGATATCATACCAAAGGCTACTGCCTATGTAGGTGAAATGATCGCCCTTATTTCTGATCTTATTGAAAAAGGCCATGCCTACGAAGCTGACGGACATGTGCTGTTTCAGGTATCAACCATGGATGATTATGGTGAGCTATCGGGACGTACGGTCGAAGACCTGCTCGCTGGTGCCCGCGTTGATGTGGCTAGCTATAAGCGCGAAGCCCCTGATTTTGTTCTTTGGAAGCCATCCACAGATGCGCAGCCCGGTTGGGATAGCCCCTGGGGCCGCGGTCGCCCCGGCTGGCACATTGAATGCTCCGCGATGATCGAAAAAAACTTTGGCAACACTATCGACATTCACGGTGGGGGCCAAGACCTGATCTTCCCTCACCACGAAAATGAGATCGCCCAAAGCAAATGCTCACACGGTGGTGCAAGTCTTGCAAACTACTGGATGCATAACGGCTATTTGACGGTTAATGGCGAGAAGATGTCAAAGTCACTCGGTAATTTCATCACCGTTCATGAGCTTCTCAATGAATTCCCCGTTAGGGGCGAAGCGATCCGTTTAGCTTTGCTGACGTCCCATTACCGCCAACCCGCGGATTTCAGTCGGGAAGGTATCAATCAGGCGGAAAAACAGCTATGGCGTTGGTACAAAGCCATAAGAGATGTTGATGCCACTAGACCATCCGAAGCAATTCTTGACGCGTTAAGAGATGATTTAAATACGCCAAAAGCGATTATGGAATTAAATCAGCTTGCAAAAGACAAAGCCAGAGCAGGCGAACTTAAGGCATCAGCTCAATTACTTGGTTTATTGATGGGTAATCCTCTAGACTGGAAATCCACTCATGAATTAAAGGCGGAAGCTGGTTCTTATAACTTAACGGGAAATGATGCTGATTTAATTGTCAAACGCAAAGAGGCCAAGGCGAATAAAAATTGGGCCCGTGCAGACGAAATCCGCGATGATTTTGATGGTAGAGGTCTCAAATTAGTTGACCACCCTGACGGTACAACCACGGTGGAAAAGAAGTAATCCATGGCCGGGACTGATCACAAGAAACCTTCGAAAATACAGGACAATGGTCCGGCGATCGTTCTTATTGTTCCGCAGCTTGGGGAGAATATTGGTAAGGCGGTTCGCGCCATGTATAATTTTGGCCTCACCGATCTTAGATTAGTCGCGCCGCGTGATGGTTGGCCTAATGAGGCGGCAGTGGCGCCGGCGGCGGGGGCTGATATTGTGCTGGAAAATGCGCGCGTGTACGAGACAACCGCTGAGGCGATTGCTGATCTGACGTATGTTTACGCTACAACAGCACGGCCGAGAGACATGATTAAAGAGGTGGTGACACCAAAGCATTGCTGTGATCTTATGAGAAAGGCTGTGAATACAGGTGATAAAGTCGGTCTTTTGTTTGGTCCTGAAAAAGCGGGTCTTAAGAATGATGATATCGCGCTTTCAACAGCGATTGTTTCAGTGCCACTGAACCCAAGTTTTGCATCTATCAATTTGGCACAGGCGGTAGGGCTGATGTCTTATGAGTGGTTTCAGACGGGGTCTGATATTGAGGATAGTTATATACCGTCGCTGGATACCAAACCAGCGACAGCAGGTGAGCTTCAAAAACTGTTCGATCATATGGAATATGAGTTGGAAGAGGCGGGTTATTTTCGATCCGAGCAGCGGCGTTCCCTGATGCGCCGGAATTTGCGCAATATCTTTACCCGTTCAGAATTGACTCACGAAGAAGTCAGCACCATGCGCGGGGTGGTAAAGGCCCTTGCTACCGGGGGCGGACCTGGTTGGATTGCCGAAAAAGAAGAAATCGCCAAGAATAAGGCGAGAAAGCCCGAATAAGGTTTGACAACCCTTCAGAAATAGCTATATTCCGCCCATCTCGAATGACTTGAGTGAGAATCTCAGGTTGCGTAGGGAACCACATATTGTTCTCTACGGTGCTGATATTATTATTAATTCTAAACAAGAAGCGATTTGAAAAAATGACTAAACGTACACAAGCTAAGTACAAGATCGACCGCCGCATGGGTGAAAACATTTGGGGTCGTCCAAAATCACCAGTAAATACACGCGATTACCGTCCTGGCCAACATGGTCAAGGTCGTCGTGCCAAACTTTCTGATTATGGTATCCAACTTATGGCCAAACAGAAGCTTAAAGGCTATTATGGTGATGTTACAGAAAAGCAATTCAGACGTATTTATAAAGAAGCCGTTCGCCGTAGAGGTGATACAGGTCAAATCTTTGTTGGTCTGCTTGAGTGTCGTCTTGACGCGGTTGTTTACCGTTCAAAATTTGTACCGACTATCTTCTCTGCCCGTCAGTTCGTGAACCATGGTCACGTTACAGTGAACGGCAAAAAAGTAAATATTCCAAGTTATATGGTAAAAGAGGGTGATGTTATAGAGATCCGTGAAAAATCACGTCAGATCCCAATGGTGATCCAAGGTCTTGAGAGCGCAGAGCGTGACATTCCAGAATATATTGCATCAGAAGGTCATAAAGTGACTTTCCTACGTGTACCAACACTGGACGAGATTCCATACGCAGTTGTTATGGAACCGAACCTCGTGGTCGAGTTCTACTCACGCTAAATTGGGTTTATAGATTTTTCAAAGCCGCTTCAGGGAACTGAGGCGGCTTTTTTGTTAATTTGATAAATTTTGATTACAGTCAAATTGTTAACACTTTCACTGATGTAACCGAAAGACAATTTGGTAGGTTAGAAATTTGCCATTTGATGAGTATCTTACTAAAATTGGATATAACAAAGCAAAAACCGATAAAAAGCTCAAAGATACAAGCGCATTAAAACTGATGTAATTGTACGAGATATTTTACACATTTCCCCCTAACATCCTACAATATATATCAAATATATACGCCTGTTACGCAATTAATTAAAACAATTAAATCTGTTAAATACACTTAACAGAGTGTTAATAGAACTATGGTATTATAACTTCAATCTAATAAAATAATGCCATATTTGAGCCAAGACTACGCGCCTAAATCTAAGACTAGGTAAATACATAAAGCGTAACAAATATAATAGACACGGTAACGTTTTGATAGATGTCGCAAATTGAAAGTGGGAAGTCATTTGACGCCAGGTCGGATGAGTTCATATTATTAATATTTTTGGCACAGAATAACGATTTTTTTGTCACAAAAGGAGTGTTTCATGTCTTGGTTTAAGTCTTTACAATTCAATATTAAACAACGTCTTTATGGTGGTTTTGGGGTGTTATTTTTAACGCTGCTTGTCGCTGTTGGATTAACAATAGTTAAAGTCGGCGACGCGTCAGATGGTGTTGTAAGACTATCATAACTTCGGGTGCCGACCGCAAATGCAAGTGCGCAGATGGTAAGTGATATTAACGCCTCTTTGGCTTCTCTTAGGGGGTGGTTGCTTACGGGAAATGACACATTTAAAGTCGAACGCTCAGCTGTATGGACCAGTATTGACCGTACCAAAGCGTCAATGGATGAATTATCCAAAACATGGACCAATCCCAAAAATGTTTCTGATTGGGCGGTTTTCAAGGGTACTCTCGAAGAATTTAGGATTGCTCAACAACAGGTTGAAGATATGGCAAATTCGCCTGATGAGCAACCAGCTCTTGTTATTCTTCTCAATGAAGCTGCACCGCAAGCAGGAATCATAACCACAGCGATTACAGCTATGATTAATGAAGAAGCGGGTTTAAGCGCCACTCCTGAGCGTAAAGCACTTTTGGGTATGATGGCTGATGTTCGTGGGTCTATGGGCCTCGGACTTGCTAATATCCGTGCACAGCTTCTTACCGGAGACGCAAAATTCGAAGAATTATTCAAGGGATTTTGGGCCACCAACGAAAGACGTTTTGCAGATCTTTCAAATAGCACAAGAGTGATGACAGCGACACAACGCGCAGAGTTTGACAAGCTTGTCGCAGCACGTGAAATATTTGCCCCGTTACCGGCAAAAATGTTTTCGATCCGTTCCAGCAATCAATGGAATATGGCAAATTATCTTCTTGTCAGTGAGGCCGCGCCAAGGGCAGGAAAATTACTGGCCATTATTTCCGGCGAGAAGAACGCTGATGGAAGTCGAACTGGTGGGATGGTTGCCAATCAACGCGCCCTTCTTACCAATGATGCTAATGATCAGGTCGACAGTATTGGCAGTTTGCAAATAATGGAATGGGTACTTTTATTTGTCGGTATGGCTCTCGCCACCGCCGCCGCATATTTCACCACTCGAGCGATTGTTGGCCCAATTGATAGTATTTTCTCTGTGATGGGACGCCTGACTACGAACGATTACGATGTTGAGGTGGTTGGTGCTGAGCGTAAAGATGAGATCGGCAAGATGGCTAATTCCGTACTGGTCTTTAAAGAAAACGCCATCGAGCAAAAAAGGCTTGAAGAAGAGGCCAAGGAAGCAGAAGAAACACGTTTGAAGTTGGAAGAAGAAGCCAGAGCCGCTGAAGAGCAGAGAAAAGTCGCAGAACTTGCACAAGAACGTGAAGCGATCAAGGCACGTGAAGAACGTGCGGAGGCGATGGAGACATTGATTTCTGGTTTTGACGGTGAAATCGTTGAAGTGATGCAGGGGCTAATCTCATCGTCAACACAGCTCGCTGGTGCCGCAGATTCTATGACCACCATTGCTAATGAAACAGAAAGCAATAGTGCCACGGCTGCTGCTGCGTCTGAAGAAGCTACCACCAATGTCAACACAGTGGCCGCTGCTGCAGAAGAAATGGCGGCTTCAATTAACGAGATCGCCAGACAAATCGGTCACTCCTCAGAAATGACAGAGGAGGCGGTAGCTCAAGTGGAAAACGCTCAGACTGTTGTGGAAGAGATGGAGAAAACCTCAAATATGAT
>CAXBLS010000047.1:0-22922 GCA_963976585.1 uncultured Kordiimonadaceae bacterium | reverse complement strand
TTTTCTTCCTCACCCGATACTGGCCAAAATTTCTAAAACCCAAAGAAGGCTAACTCCAGCCTTCGAGAACATATTTTCCAATCGCTCGACCTTCTTCGATGGTCGCATGAACTTTACGCATATTCTCGGCGTTGATCGGGCTAACCACTTCACAAACCGTGGTGATAAGCTCACCACCGTCGATCATCGCAGCGGTTTCACTTAGAAGCGCGTTGATTTCATCCATATCGTCGGTCTGATGCATTGAACGAGTGAACATAAATTCAAACGCGAATGTCGCACTTTTAAGTTTTAAGAGATCAAGATTTCCATCTTCGAAGAAATCAACAATGGTACATATTTTGCCTTGCGGTTTAATGACATCGGTTATGGTTTTCCAATATCCGGCGATATTCGTCAAGCACAGAACATAATCAACCTGCGGATAGCCAAGGGCGTCAAGTTGCTCGGCGATATCCTCATAATGGTTGATAACATGATCAGCCCCCCTCGCCTTACACCAATCGGCGCTTTCCGGACGTGAGGCTGTTGCAATAATATTGAGGTTGGCAAGTTTACGTGCCAGTTGAATAGCAATTGAGCCAACGCCACCCGCGCCACCGATCATGAGAATTGATTTTCCTGCGTCTTTGCCGCCTTTAGAAATGCCAAGACGCTCGAAAAGTGCTTCCCATGCTGTGATCGTCGTAAGCGGTAATGCTGCACTTTCAGCAAAACCAAGTGACGCCGGCTTTTTTGCTGCTATTCGTTCATCAACCAATTGATATTCACTATTGGAACCTGGTTTTGTAATGCATCCTGCGTAATAGACTTCGTCGCCAACGTTAAACATTGTGACATCGTCGCCAACCGCACTTACAACACCGGCAGCGTCCCAGCCCAGAATTCTCAAAGTTTCATCAGGATGAGGACGTTTGCGCACTTTTGTATCCACAGGATTTACCGATATTGCCCGCACTTCAACAAGTATATTTCGTCCCGTTGCTTCCGGTTTATCTATTTCAACATCTAAAAAGGCTTCCGCCTCATTCACAGCAAGTGCTTTATATGATCCAACAGCTTTCATTTTAGTCCTCATATTCATTTTGTTTCATTGTTGCCACATTTATAAACAGATTCTGTGCAAGAGTATTACTGTTTTTTACCAAAAAGCCTTTTTTAATTAATCATTATCTGCTTAATTGGACATAACAACAAAATACGCATAGGGAAATCATTTATAATGAAGAAAATTTTTCTTTTAATTCTACTTTCTACAATGGCATTTGCTGTCAATGCGCAAGAAGTAGCCCCAACCGAAACTCTTGAAGACAAGATACTGCCATTACGGGAACGCGCTGCCGTCATGGATGAACTTCTAAAACATCGGCTCGATACACTTGTACCAGACCTCATGCGCCGTGAAGGAATTGATGCCTGGGTCATTATGTCACGTGAATATAATGAAGATCCGGTCCTTAAAACCATGCTTCCGTCAACATGGCTCAGCGCACGTCGACGCACTGTTCTTATTTTCCTTGACCACGGACCGGAGGAAGGCGTTGAACGCATGGCCGCAGCCCGTTACGGTGTTGGCGATATATTCGAAGGAAGCTGGAATCCGGATGAAGAACCAGATCAATGGCGCCGGATCGCGGAGATATTAAATGAATTTGACCCCAAAAATATTGCCCTGAATTACTCTGATGACTGGGCCCATGCTGATGGTCTTACATATTCAGAACAGCGTGATTTTGTCCGTGCAATTCCCGACCATCTTCGTACACGAATTGTCTCCGCTGAAAGGCTCGCCGTTGGATGGCTTGAAACCCGCACCGAAAAAGAAATGGAGATCTACGAAGATGTTATGGAAATCGCACACGGCATCATCGCTGAAGGTTTTAGCGGCAAGGTAGTCACACCGGGCGTTACCACAACGGATGACCTTGTCTGGTGGTTCAGGCAGCGTATAAACGACCTCGGTCTTCAAACATGGTTCCATACCAGCATTGAACCGGAACGTTCTGACGCTTCAAAACAAAACATCACCGATAACGGCCTTGACCCGAGTATCCTGTACAAAGGCGACCATGTACATATCGATTTTGGAATTTCCTATCTGGATCTACAAACTGACACGCAACAGAATGCCTATATCCTCCGCGACGGTGAAAGCGATGTGCCTGAAGCCCTTAAAATCGCCCTTAAAGGTGGTAACGACCTTCAGGATATGCTCACAGGAAACTTTCTGGTCGGCCGGACTGGCAATGAAATTCTCAAATTGACCCGCGATCAATCCATTGCCAATGGTATCGGATCGATTATTTACACTCACCCAATCGGACTTCACGGTCACGCTGCCGGAACCACTATCGGCATGTGGGACAAACAGGAAGGCGTTCCCGGTGACGGTGACTATCCTATGCATGCAAACACGGCTTACTCTATTGAACTGACGGCGCTCGTCGATGTTCCAGATAGTTGGAGTACAGAACCTATGAAAATGAAACTGGAACAGGATGGCATCTTTGATGGGACTGGTTTTAGATATATCGCTGGCCGCCAAACAGAGTATCACATCATTGATCCAAAACCTGGGCAACCGGACGAGTAAGTCATGAATATCATCAGAACAATTGCACTCTTTTGTCTATCGGTTTCAACGGTGCAGGCAAAGGACATTTCCTCTATTGAAATCGATCATATCGTAGAAAATGCTATGGAAGTATTTTCTGTTCCGGGCATATCAGTTGGCGTTATTCAAAATGGCAAAGTCACCCATGCTAAAGGATATGGCGTCAGGTCACTTAATGACGGCGGCGCTGTGGATGAACATACCTATTTTGGCATTGCATCAAACAGTAAGGGCTTCACTGCAACCGCACTAGCCATTCTTGTTGACGAAGGAAAGATCGCCTGGGATGATAAGGTAAAGGATTATCTACCTGAATTTCGATTGTGGGATCCCCATATCACAGAAAACTTCACCATTCGCGATCTGCTTGCCCATGCAACCGGTTTACCGCTTGGTTCTGGTGATCTGATGTGGTGGCCGGACGCCAATTATTCTCCAGATGAAGTAATCCGCAATATGCGTCACCTTAAGCCAAATCGCGGCATTAGAACCACATATGAATATAACAACCTGCCATTTGTCGTGGCCGGTGCAATCATTCCTGCCGTGACTGGTAAAAATTATCAAGATTTCCTCCAGGAACGGATATTTGATCCGCTGGATATGGATCGCTGCACGGCAAATACCCCAAACATGGCAACAGATGGCAATCTCGCTGAATCACATGCTGTGCTTGAGGGTAATTTAAAACAGATAAAAAGATATTTGATCCTTGATCGGGTCGTTGGCTCCATGGCCGCAGCGGGCATTCAATGCTCCGTCGATGATCTTTTAAAATGGGAATTGATGCACATTTCAGGCGGTAAAGGTCTGATGAAGGCTGAAACACATGCGAGCCTCTGGCAAGTCAATACCCCATTTAATATCTCCGAGAGCCAAAGAAAAAATGGTACAAATTTCGCCGGATACGGCCTCGGCTACACACTCAGTGATTATCATGGAAACCGTGTCGTTGGTCACGGTGGCGCACTGATCGGTATGTATTCAAATTTAACAATGGTCCCTGAACTCGGCTTTGGCGTTGTTATCACTACTAATCAACAATCTAGTGCGGCTCACGCATTCATTAAAGATGAAATTTTAAATAACATACTTGATATAGATAATAAATCGACTGCACGGCAGCGTTTTGAAAATGGTGAACGCAAGCGATTAAAGGAAGTTGAGCGTCTGTCTGCTCTAAAAGGAAATGGAAAACTCCAAAGATATCCCGGAGGATATGTAGGCCTTTATAGCGATCCATGGTGGCAGGACGTAGAGATTAGCCAAAAAGATGGCTCACTGTATTTTACATCTTCCCGCTCCCCCGCACTTCGTGGACGAATGGAACATTTCGAAGCGGATACTTTCATCGTGCGCTGGGACGACCGAACCCACGAAGCTGACGCTTTTGTCGAGTTTCAGAGCACAAATGACGGTCCTATAAACGGCTTTACCATGAAGGCTGTATCGATCCGCACAGATTTCAGTTATGATTTTCATCATGTAAATATGGTAAAACGCTGAGGATAAATTTTGGAGCGAAAAACAAAACGTCTACTCTATCTTGCCTTTGGCTGGCTTATGTTTGCTATAGGCTTCATAGGTGTCTTTGTTCCTCTCCTTCCGACTACGCCACTTATGATTCTCGCTCTTTGGGGCTTTTCAAACGGCTCGGAGAGCCTACATAATTGGCTTTATAACCATCCCAAATACGGCCCCACGCTTCGAGATTGGGATCAGTACCGCATGATACCCGTGAAAGCTAAGGTGATGTCTATTTCGATGATGAGTATCAGTGCCGTCATTATGATATTTTTTGTCGACGTCCCGCTCATAGCCTTGATATGTGCTCTAGGTCTAATGGCATATGGTGCCATTTATGTACTGACCAAACCAAGCCGAATAATTACCCCTAAACCCGAGCGAAAGCCACAGAATATTGATGTTGAGACGCAAAAACAGGAACCAATATCACCTACTCCACCTCAAGCTCCATAAAATAGTCAGCACGATTGTAGGGTGTGTTTTCTGGTGCTGGAACCTCTTTAAACCCAACCTTTTTGTAGAGTGTTATAGCAGGTGTAAGGCTGCTATTTGTTTCAAGAAATAGCTCCGTTCCCCCACGTGCGCGGTATCGCTCAAGTACCTTCGCTACCAACAAATTACCAATCCCGTATCCTTGTACTTCCGGAAGTACACCCATCTTACTAAGTTCAAAGCGCGTTTTCTCATGGAACTTTAAGGCAATTGCGCCAACGGGCTTTCCGTCAAGCAGCGCGAAATAAATCTCGCCCCCTTTATTGAGCACATATTTTTCTGGATTGTTAAGCTGAACAATATCTGCGTCTTCCATGATGAATAATTTTTCAATCCATTGCTGATTGATATGACGCCAATCTGCGCGGTATTTTATATCAAAAGGAACGATTTCAATCTTTCCCCTCGTACCAATACGTTTTGTTTCCGCATATCGATCTGTGAACGACTTTCTTGATAGTGCCTGTTCGTAATCGGCAAAAGCATCAAGTATATTGGTTCCGCATTCATCAAGTATACTTTGCATTGCCAACTTACAATTATCCCATATTGGGATTAATTTATTCGCCAGTCTTTTACCGTCTTCGCTAAAATCTACAATCTTGCTGCGCGCATCGTCACCTGCTTTAAGGACGAGTATATTCTTTGCCGCCAACTTCTTTACAGTTTGACTGACCGCAGAGTGAGAAAGTCCACTCAATCCCTGAATTTCAGCTAGACTAAGCGGTCCTTTACAAAAAATTGAATAAATGATTGGAAATTCACGAACGCTCATATCCACTCCTTCAGTAGCGTAGAGCTTATCCATTTCAAGAGTTAACCTCTCATAAACACGCCTACACCTGGTTCCAATACCAATTTCAAGAAAAATTTCCTTGTTCATTTTTTGCCTTTATTATATTATTATTTATATAAATAATGATATAATGATCGGCTGCATCTTTTCAAGCAATTAATTTTAAGATGATGTTTTTGGTTTCCAACCGTCAATCCAGTCGCTTAATGGAACAACATCTGCCTTGATACCATTGGCTCGAAACCAGCTATCAATGGCAAACTCCGCTCCTGTATTTTTTTCAATCAGCGTTGCAGTATTATGGAGCAATTTGATATCCATTCCCTGCCCTCGTAAGGCTATCTTTCCAATATCATGAAATCTTACGTAACCCTCTTTTTGTAAAAGTTGCAGATAAGTTGTTGTGTTTATACTTTCGTCAATACAGTCAAGTTGGCCCTTGTTGGCAAAAGTCAACGTCCAAGATCTTGCTATGTCACCACTGGTCCCTGTTTTTGGACCGATGATCCGTTCCATCATGGCGATCGCTTGAGGTAAAATATGACGCTCTACACTAGCTGTGGCCGGAAGATCATTAAATATTGCAGTTATAGATTGCCATTCATCATCGCTAAATGCCACTTGCTGCACCTTGGTACATCCATAGGAAGAACAATGGCTGAAGGCAGTTCGCTGTGGCGCTGGCTGCGCTATTTTTGCTTTTACCATTTCTGCGCTGGTATAGGCACAGCCGCTCAACAGCGAACCAACTATAACAATTGCGATGCAACAATAAATGTTCTTCATGATCAAATTAGAGCCTTTTTAATAATACGAGATCATAATTCGTTAAAACCGCTCTCGGCAAGCATTTTCTAGATTTAGCGATTATTAAGGATTATTCTTTCCAAGCGCCTCTTTTCCAATTATATAAACGATGTTTTAGAATTAACGGATTGAATATTCATTGGCTTATATCGAAGTTATTGCCGGACTTGTATTACTGGTTGTCGCGGGAGACATCATGATCCGCGGCGCGGTATCAATAGCTGAAAACTTTGGCTTGAGTAAATTAGTCATCGGCTTAACTGTGATTGCATTTGGTACCTCCGCACCGGAACTGGTAGTCGGAATAGATGCGGCGCTTTCTGGTGTTCCGACTATGGCTCTCGGTAACGTTGTCGGCAGTAACACTGCAAATATCTTGCTGGTGATCGGCCTCCCGGCAGTTTTCTATCCTTTTGTCTGCAACAGTACCGAAGTGAAGCGCAATTATTTCATAATGCTTGGCGGCACTGTATTATTTATTCTCCTGGCTTATATGGGACCGTTCTCACATTTCCATGCGACTTTTCTTCTAATTCTTCTTGCAGCCTTTCTTGTCAATTCATATAAACTTGGGCGTCTAACTACCGAGCAAATAGCGCAGGATCAACGCATCGCCGATCATGCTTATGAAGACCTTGATGAACTACCCGAAGAGCCCTTGAAAACACCTAGGGCCAGTCTTTATTTAATTGTTGGCTTAATTGGTCTTGTCTATGGTGCTCGTATTCTGGTTGATGGTGGTGTCGATATCGCTCGCGACTTTGACGTATCGGAAGCTGTCATTGGATTGACAATCATTGCTATTGGTACCAGCCTACCGGAACTGGTAACAGCGATCGTCGCTGCAAGAAAAAACCATGGGGATGTGGCACTCGGAAATGTTATCGGAAGCAACATATTTAATCTTTATGCCATAATGAGTGGAACAGCATTTGTCGCTGATGTTCCAATCCCGCAGAGCTTCTTAAGTGTTGATCTCTGGGTTATGTTATTATCGTCAGCGGCTCTTATTCCCTTTATTGTTTGGAAAATACGCTTTAACCGTGTAATCGGCTTGGCCTTCACAGGTGGATATATTGTCTACATGTGGACTCTGAGTACAAGTTGATAAGGATATTCATCATATGCCACATACCTTACAAAAAAGTAACCTGACATCAATAAAATACGCCGACGCCTCGCGCGGTGTAAGGCACGTTTTTGTCCGAGATCTTATGCTCGATGGCTCCATTGGTATATACGACCATGAAAAAGCAGAGAAACAAAAAATTCGCGTCAATATTGACCTCTGCGTTACAGAAGAAGACGTCCCACTAAATGACGATTATCAAAATGTGGTATGCTATGAAAAAGTTGTAACAGGCATTAAAAATATTGTTGGATCCGGCCATATAGAACTGGTTGAAACCCTAGCCGAGAAAATAGCTGACCTTAACATGATTGATCCACGGATTGTTTCAGTGCGAGTTCGCGTTGAGAAACTCGAAGCAATTGAAAACACCAACAGTGTTGGTGTTGAAATAGAGCGTAGTAGAACCATCTAATATTTAGCGCGGTTTAGTGAAATGCAATTATTACACTTATGTTAAATCATTGAAAAACCTGCATATATTTTTTTGTTCTTTTTTGTTCTTTTTGCAAAGTTGTCAACAGCAGCAAGTTTGAGTGAATTTCACCTATCGCTGAATCTAATTTAATTAAAAATATACTCATAAAGTTTGTTGACATTGAATTAATATATATATAACAAGCCACTAGAGTGTTTGCCTAAATATTAGGCAATTTGCTGATTCCTCAAGCGTTCTGCCATCTTTTACTGCCCATAAAAAGTTATACACTAGTTTATCCACATATTACGTGGATAAGTTTTTCGCGAATCTTGGGTCTTCTCTTTACCCATTGAATCCGTTACATATTTACTTTTTGTTTACCATCCAAACGGTCAAATGTTTCAATTGAAACATCATAATCACATGGACTTTTAGGTGAGGTTCGATATAAATTGATCTTATGATGGATGGTGTAGAAATAATAAAATCATATTTGAAAATTCTTGGTACTAATCCGGGCGTATATCGCATGATTGGTGCTGACGACAATGTCCTTTATGTGGGTAAAGCAAAGAACCTTTCAAACCGGGTCAAAAGCTATACCAATTTACGTGGCCTATCGCACCGAATAGCTAAAATGGTCTCCCTCACCCGCACCATGGAGTTTGTCACAACCCACACAGAAGTTGAAGCACTCCTTCTTGAAGCAAATCTGATCAAGCGCTATAAACCCCATTATAATATCCTGTTACGGGATGATAAATCATTCCCTTACATATTGATAGATAAGACCCATAAAAATCCGCGTGTTCTTAAACATCGTGGCGCCAAGAAAAAAGATGGCTATTACTTCGGTCCCTTCGCATCCGCCAGTGCAGTAAATGCTTCATTGAATATACTCCAGAAGGCTTTTTCCCTTAGAACGTGTAGTGACAGTATCTTTAATAGCAGAAGTCGCCCTTGTCTTCTTTATCAGATCAAACGATGCTCCGCACCGTGCGTCGGTAAAATCTCGGATTCCGACTATAACGCAATGGTCGATGAAGCTCACGATTTCTTAAGCGGTAAAAGCGATGCTATCAAAGGGCGCTTCACAAACAAAATGGAAGCCGCTAGCGAAGATAAGAAATATGAACTAGCCGCAGTGTACCGCGACAGGTTAAAAGCACTGGCTGCTGTGCAAAGCCGCCAAGACGCAACAAACGGAAAACTTGATGAAGCAGACGTCATTGCCGCTTTTAAAAGTGGCGGACAAACCTGTGTTCAGGTTTTTTTTTACCGCGCAGGTCAGAACTGGGGCAACAAGGCCTATTTTCCACGTCATGACAAAGACCAGCATGTGGATGAAATTCTTCCCGCTTTTATTTCACAATTTTATGACAATAAACCGCCTCCGAAGAAAATTTTCATCAACAACTCCATAAAACAGCGAGCATTGCTTGAAGAGGCTTTATCGCTCAAAGCAGAGCGCAAAGTAAAAATTACCATGCCTCAACGCGGTGCAAACCTTCTACTTATTCAAATGGTCGAAAGAAACGCCCGTGAGGCCCTCGAACGGAAGGTCGCCGAGACCTCGTCTCAAGCCAAATTGCTCGAAGGCGTTGCCGATCTTTTTGATCTGGAAGCGCCTCCTTCCCGCATCGAAGTTTATGATAACAGTCACATATCCGGAACCAGTGCCCTTGGTGCAATGATCGTCGCTGGACCGGAAGGATTTGAAAAAGGATACTACCGGAAATTTAATATAAAATCAGAAGACCTTGCCCCTGGCGATGATTTTGGCATGATGAGGGAAGTCATGACTAGACGGTTTAAACGGCAATTGCGCGAAGACCCAGATCGAAGTGCACCCACATGGCCTGACCTGCTGCTCATTGATGGCGGAAAAGGGCAACTCTCAGCGGTCCTTGGCGTCCTTGAAGATTTGGGTCTGACTGACATCCCTGTCGTCTCTATAGCCAAAGGACCTGACAGAAACGCTGGCCGAGAGGATTTTTATATTAATGGTAAAACACCTTTTAAACTTCCGCCCAATGATCCGGTTCTTTATTTCTTGCAGCGCTTACGCGACGAATCTCACCGATTTGTTATTGGTTCCCACCGAAACAGGCGCGCCAAAAAAATGCACAAATCACTTTTAGACGGCCTTCCCGGTGTTGGTGCCGCTCGTAAAAAAGCTCTACTTCTTCATTTCGGTTCGGCCAAGGCTGTTTCAGGTGCCGCAATCAAAGATTTAGCCAAGGTAAACGGTATCTCAAACGCTCTCGCCACACAAATATACGATTATTTCCATCCATAGGGTTTATTTCGTTGCCTTGTGCGCGAATTTACATAAAATCGTGTTAAGGGAATCTACGGTTGATAAAATGAACAATCTTGCCAATATACTGACTTTTTCGCGGATATTAATGATCCCGCTTATGGTCGCCGCCTTTTATCTAAAGGGAGACTTAAGCTATTGGCTTACCTTCGCAATTTTTGTAACTGCCGGCATTACAGACTTTCTTGATGGTTATGTGGCACGACGCTTTAATCAGATATCGAAGCTCGGCGCCTTTATGGATCCGATTGCAGATAAGCTCCTCATTGCCACTGCGCTGTTGATGATGGTCGCTTTTGACCGTATCGAAGGCTACTCAACCATTGCCGCAGTGGTCATTTTGTGCCGCGAATTCGTGGTCTCTGGGCTTAGGGAATTCCTTGCCGATTTAAAAGTTAGCATTCCAGTCACCTATCTTGCCAAGTGGAAAACCACCCTTCAAATATTCGCGTTAGGTTTTTTATTGGTCGGCGAAGCGGCTCCCGTCTTTATCCCTGCTGTTTTAATCGGCGATTATTGCTTGTGGGCAGCAGCTATACTTACACTTTACACCGGTTATGATTATCTTCGTTCCGGTCTCAGACATATGTGAGCCATCATGAAAATATTTTATTTCGCCCTCATCCGCGAGCATATTGGCACCTCATCCGAAACTATTGATCTGCCTGCAGGTATTGATACTGTGGAGGCTCTACTTACCAACCTTGAAAGCAAGGGCTACAAATATAAAGCAGCCTTCGCGCAAAGAGATTTAATCCGTGTCGCTGTGAACAATGAATATGTTGGCCGTGATCATAAAATCTCCGCAGGTGATGAAATTGCTATATTCCCACCCATGACAGGTGGTTAAAATGCGCATTTCTGTACAGGCTCAAGATTTTGAAATTACTGACGAAATAAACATGTTAAAGGGTACCCGCACCGACCTTGGTGCCATCGCCACCTTCACTGGTCTGGTCCGTGATATTCACGGAGAAAATAAAATCAGCAAAATGACACTGGAACATTTCCCAGCAATGGCTGTAAAGGAGCTCACCAAAATTGGTGCCCAAGCAAAAAAACGCTGGCCTCTTGAAGGACTGACCATCATACATCGCTACGGTGAATTATACCCCGGAGATCAAATTGTACTAGTAATCACCACTTCCCATCACCGCGAAGCCGCCTTTGAAGCAGCCCAATTCATTATGGACTGGCTAAAAACCGACGCCCCCTTCTGGAAAAAAGAAGAAACCGAAAACGGTACCCAATGGGTTGCGGCCAAATCAGACGATGATCGGAAAAAAGATCGTTGGAAATGATTCCTATTTTATAGTATCAAAAAAATCCAAAACTTCCTGAGAATATTTTCTTCTATATTGATCCTGTTCTTTCACGATCTCCTTGAGTACATCGGTTACTTCTTTAGTGGGTTTGGCATTTTTCAAAGTTAAAACGTAGTAATTGAAACCACGCCCACCATAATTGGTCGCTGCTTTATTTAGCAAAACCTTCATCATATCTTCACTTGGCTCGATGTTTTTATTAATTATAAGTCTGGCGGCATTGATAGAACGGGCCTTACTAACTGATGTTAATTCCTCCAATAGTATCTGTTTAAATTCGTCGTTATTTGGGCCATATCCGTAAAAGAGTCCCTCTAATGGCGATATGTTCACATATACAGCGTCAAAATCTTGATTTACATAAAGAAAACCTGGATAGTTTTTAGAGCTACCTTGAAAATCAGCATAGTCAAAGTCACGGTCAACACTCAACAAATTTAGTTCAGCAGACAAATATTCTTCCAAAATAGATTTTGCAGCCTGGTGATTTTTATCATGCTTTAATAAAATTGCCGCTGCATAAAGTGGAGAAATATCGCCGGCTGCCTCACCATTTGGCATAGAATTATTGGCAACCGTTATTAAGTTTGTCCTATTTCTATCTTCCATAACGTCAGCTAAACTGAATAGTGATCTAAAATGTTTCCTATGCGCATCGTAGGTTGTCTCCAACGCTGAAATTTTCTTTCCTATATCAACTGAAAGCAATATCTCTAGGAATAGACGAGCATTTTCATTCAGCCTGTCAAAGCCGTTGAAAGCATACACTAGATTATATGCTTCATAATTATTCATTTTATAAGTTAGATTTCTAATCAGTATCGAACTATAGTTTTCATTATCTAATTTTTGTTTTGAAATATAAACATACTTCTCTGCCCTTGAAACAGGAGAGGTCTTTCCCGGAATATCAAGAATTTCAAATAACAGTTTTATAAGTTCGGGTTTAATCTGTTCCAATACATCTGGGTATTTTGATAGTCCATTAATTACATAATAAAAACAATCATCTTCGATCAATTGATATAGACGATATCTCGCCTTATCAGAATATATTGCATGTTTAGCAAGAACTTGGATGGCTTCACCAAACGAGGTATCCCAATCAAGAGCGAACCCGTCATTATCTGGTATTTTTGATAATGACAAACCTAACTCGAGCATACGATTGTTATATTTTGCACGTAGACGCTCATTATAATTTTTGAGAGTTTTGGGCGCCCTGTCTACTTCTTCAAACTCGATGCTGGTATCGCCTATCTTTTCTTCCAAAAGCCTAAGGGTTTCAGTTTTTTCCTGAGCCGATATCAATATTGGATAAAAAAATAATATGGTTGTGATAAAAATTCTAAGCATAATATAAGTTGTCCCTCAATAATCTGGTGTTATCCCAGATTATTGTCAGAGTGTCTTATACTCAAGTGATATTTTTTGCGTGGTTAGTTAAACCTGCCGCCCATTCACAAGATCGTCATAGTCTTTCATCATATTGATGCACACATCGCCGACCTCGAATGTGTATTCGCCGATTTGTGCAAGTGGGGTAATCTCTGCAGCTGTTCCGGTTAGGAAGGCTTGTTCAAATTCAGCCATTTCTTCAGGCATGATCGCCCGTTCAATTACTTTAATGCCACGCTTTTGTGCTAGTTCTATAGCGGTTCTGCGGGTGATACCATCAAGAAAACAATCTGGTGTCGGTGTATGGAGCTCTCCATTTTTGAGAAAAAAGATGTTGGCACCAGTCGCTTCGGCAATTTGGCCTCGGTAATCAAGCATCAGCGCATCATCATAGCCATTCACTGTTGCCGCATCCTTACAAAGAGATGCAATCATATAGAGACCCGCCGCTTTAGAAGACGTTGGCGCGGTGTCGGGTGCTGGGCGGCGCCATTTAGCGATTTCAAGGCGGAGGCCTTTTAATTTTGCTTCTTCACCAAAGTATGATGGCCATTCCCAGGCGGCAATTGCCACATGAATTTTCGAACCCGCCGTTGCCACACCCATCATTTCAGATCCTCGCCATGCTACCGGGCGAACGTAGGCGTCTACAAGACCGTTTGCGGCAACTACTTCGTTTGCTGCGGCGTCAAGTTCATCGGCGCTGTAAGGGACGTCAAAGCCCAATATTTTACCTGATGCTATAAGGCGCTCACTATGCTCATGAAGTTTAAATATTTTGCCGCCGTAAGCGCGCTGACCTTCAAAGACGCTACTGGCATAATGCAGTGCATGTGATAACACATGAAAATTGGCATCGCGCCAGTTAATTAATTTCCCGTTATACCAAATTACGCCGTCACGGTCGTCAAAGGATGGTGTTGACATTTTGTTTAAATCCTTAAATATTCATATTTTTCTTGATCTTTGTATCACTTGCTTTAATATATGTCAACATGGCTGACATATTTTTTGATATAAGCAAATTGGATGATGAAGAACTTTTCTTGAAAAGTACTGAACTTCTCTATTTTGCTTACCGAGATTATATCGCTTGGCCGGACGAAGTACTCGAAAAATACTCATTTGGGCGTGCCCACCACCGGGTTATTTTCTTCGTAAGCCAAAATCCAGGCATGACTGTCGCCGAACTTCTTAAAGTCCTGAATATTACTAAACAAAGTCTATCTCGGGTACTGAGCGCCTTAATCGATGAAGGTTATATTGTTCAGGATATCGGTGCCACTGACCGAAGAAAACGTCTTTTAAACCTAACAGAAAAAGGACGTGAACTTCTCGCAGAAGTTTCCGAACACCAAAAAGCGCAAATGATCCGCGCATGCAAAAGTGCTGGAACCGAAGCAACAGAAGGATTTTGGAAAGTGTTGATGGAACTGATAAATGAAACCAACCAAGATGAAATAAAGAAACTAATATTTAAAAAAAATAATTCCAACTGATTGTTTTTAAACATATTGTCCAGCAGCATAACCCGATGCCCAGGCCCACTGAAAATTAAACCCACCTAGATGTCCTGTCACATCCACCACTTCTCCGATAAAATAGAGACTTGGTATCTTATTAGTTTCCATGGTTTTTGAAGAAAGTTCAGAAGTGCTAACGCCGCCGCGGGTCACTTCGGCAGTGACAAATCCTTCCGTGCCATTGGGCGTTATATGCCACCCATTAACCAAATCCGCAACGATTTGTAACTTTTTATGGGAAAGATCCGCTAGTGATCCCGACACGCCCGTGTGTTCACAGATATAACTCGCTAGCCGTTTCGGCAATATGCCCGCGAGCGCCGTTTGCACTTCTTGCTTTGGTTGAGCAGCTTTTTGATTTTTGAGTTCTTCAAACGCATCCCTGCCGGGTGCGAGGTTGATGGTGATATCCATTCCGCTTCGCCAATAGGATGATATTTGTAGGATTGCCGGACCACTCATTCCACGGTGGGTGAATAATAGTGCTTCATTGAAACTTGTTTTACCGCAGTGTACTTTGACATTCACAGACACGCCGCTGAGGGCGCGAAAATCAAATATAAACGCTTCGCCGAACGTGAGCGGCACCAATGCCGGCACCGGATCAACGATTTTAAGCTTAAACTGCCGCGCTACCTCATAACCCCAACCAGTTGAACCCATCTTCGGTATCGAAGGACCGCCTGTTGCAATCACCAATGATGAAGCAGATATGGCCCCATCACTTGTGATCAAATTGAATACTTCTTTTTTATCAATATGTTCAACGGTCATCGAAGTTTTAAGAACAACTCCGACAGCCTCGCATTCATCAAGCAACATTTTAATGATATCATGGGCGCTATTATCGCAAAAAAGTTGTCCAAGAGTTTTTTCATGGTAGGAAATAGAGTGCTTTTCAACCAATCCAATGAAATCTTTAGGACCGTAACGTTTAAGCGCCGATTTTGCGAAATGTTTATTTTCGGAATAAAAATTTGCCGGCGTACAGTGAATATTTGTAAAATTACAGCGACCGCCGCCGGATATGCGGATTTTCCCAGCCGCTGACTTCCCCTTTTCTATGACAACAACTCTGCGGCCACGTTTTCCCGCTTCAATGGCACACATAAGCCCGGCTGCACCGCCACCTACTATTGCTACGTCATAATCTGTCATGATTTAACCGGCCAGTTCTTTTGACCGTGCTTTTGCTTCCTGCATGGCTCGGCGCATAATTTTTACGATACCATCATCGGACATCAGTATATCAAGGGCCGCAGCGGTTGTTCCGCCAGGACTTGTAACATTTTCACGAAGTCTGGATGTGCTTTCTTCAGACGCCTCGAGAAGTGCCCCTGCACCGCTAACGGTTTCACGTGCCAGTTTTTTACTCAGTTCAGCCGGTAGACCAATTGCTTCACCCGCAGCCGCCATGGCTTCTGCCATATAAAACACATAAGCAGGACCACTGCCACTTAAGGCGGTTACGGCATCCATAAGGCTCTCATCAGTGATCCATTCAACGGTACTTACGGTTTCAAGTAGAGTGGTACAAATCGCTTTCTGATCCTGAGTCACCAGCTTATTGGCGCAACACACCGTGATCCCTTTACCGATAGCTGCAGGCGTATTGGGCATAGCGCGGATGATCGGTTGATCAGCACTCAATTTATCTTCGAAATATTGAATTGTTTTGCCTGCTGCCACGGATAAAATAACGGATTCATATACATTCATAGATTTAAGCGCTGTGATCGCCTCATCCATCATCTGGGGTTTCACTGCCATGATAATAAATGATGGCGCCAGTGCACTGCCAAGTTTCTCAATAGTTTCGTTAAAGGCGATCTCTGGCAGTGAAGAAAAAGTATTTCGAACAGGATCAAGATAGGGATCAACAATATAAATAGCATCATTACCAAGCCCCTGTTCAAGCCATCCAGCAAGCATCGCGCCACCCATTTTCCCGCAACCTAGCAGTAGCACCGGGTTCTTTGCAGTTATGGCTGAAAGAGCACTCATATTTATCCTTATGCGTTACCGACGGTTTCAAGCATTGCCGCTTCGATAGCTTCTGATGCCGACTTCCCACCCCATATCACAAATTGGAAAACGGGGAAATAACGGTCTATTTCGGCGATAATCGATCTGGTAACCAGATCACAGGCGGCAGCCATATCAGCGCCATCCGTAGGTGGAACAATGGAATGGCGAAACATGATGGTTTCATCATCAGACCAGACACCGAAAAAACCCAAATCAACACGCTCATTTACCTGCGTCATGACCTCAAGCACCTGTTCACGTTTTCTATCCTGTATTCGAACGTCCAATTGCCCGGCAAACTGGAGGATATTTTTGTCAGATAACCATACGTAACGCATGTGAAAATCGCACCATTGGCCAGAAATAGCAGCAACAATCTCTTCATTCCCTATTCGCTCATAAGGCCATTCATTTTGACTAATAAGTATTTCAAGAGTATCAAGCGGATTGCTTGTGCTCTCGTTCAGTTCATCTACCGATAACATTATTATTTCTTCTTTTTCTTCAAGGAAGCGATTTCTTTTTCAAGTTTTTCGAGGCGTCTCATAAGTTGAGCATTTTCCTCACGAGCGGCGACTGCCATTTCCCGTACCACTTCATATTCCTCACGGCTCACCAGATCCATATCCATCAAAATACGTTCAAGGCGGCTTTTTACTTGTCCTTCAAACTCTGATTTAACGCCGTGAATGGTTCCGGCAGCACTTTGGCCCAATCTGGCCAAATCGCTTAATAGTTTATTATCGGATTGCACTGATAAAATCCTTCGCAATTTTAAAGGTCGGTTAAGAGGTAGATAATAACATCAATTTTGCGCACTATGGCGAAACATTTATGAGTTGCCAAGTCACATTAAATATGGGACAAGTGCCTGATATACTGTAGTGCTTTGTTTTGCTTGGTTTTCAACGGTTAATGGTTAGATTTTATGACTGAATATTTAATATTCTCCGCCCTCACATATCCCAATATTGACCCTATACTTGTACAATTTGGCCCCATAGCGATTCGTTGGTATTCATTGGCTTATTTGGGTGGACTTATCTTTGCCTGGTTTTATATGGGCCGACTTATCCGTCTTCGCGCTGCCCCCTGCACTCAGGAACATATAAGCGACTATATCTTCTGGGCCATGATGGGGATCATTATCGGTGGGCGACTTGGCTATGTGCTTTTTTATAATCCAAGCTATTATTTATCTAACCCTAGTGATGCTCTGGCCGTCTGGGACGGCGGCATGGCTTTTCACGGCGGCTTTATTGGCGTCTGTGTCAGCACTTATTTCTTCGCAAAGAAAAACAAAATTCCACTCTTTCGTTTCGCTGATCTCATCGCCTGTGCCAGTCCTATCGGCCTGATGCTTGGTCGATTTGCCAATTTTATAAATGGCGAACTTTATGGTCGTGTAACCGATGCGTCAATTGGGATGGTGTTTCCAACCGGTGGCCCGCTACCTCGTCATCCAAGTCAACTTTATGAAGCGGCACTCGAAGGATTTTTGCTCTTTTTTATTCTCTATTTTATTTATAACTTTACCAAAGCCCGCCATAAACCGGGGCTGATTACTGGCATTTTCATAGTTGGATACGCTCTGGCGAGAACCTTTGTTGAACAATTCCGCGAGCCTGATGATCATATTGGCTTTCTATTCGGCACTGACATTCTAACTATGGGGCAAATACTCAGTATACCGATGGTGTTATTTGGTCTGTACCTGATTTTTCGTCCAGGAAAATCATCCTTATGACTGACCTAAACGATCACTTGATAAAACTTATCAAGCTTCACGGTCCGATTTCGGTCAGTAGCTATATGACGGAAGCGCTGACCAATCCCAAGTTTGGTTATTATGTGAATCAAAACCCTTTTGGAAAAGGTGGTGATTTCATCACTGCCCCAGAAGTGAGCCAGATGTTTGGAGAACTGGTTGGACTTTGGTTTGCCGATATCTGGCTTAAAATGAGGCGTCCGGTAAAAGTACACCTCATCGAGCTTGGCCCTGGAAAAGGCACATTGATGGCTGATCTGGTTCGTGTACTCGATGTATTGCCAGAATTTCGAAATGTGCTTGAGTTGCATCTCGTTGAAGCGTCCCCGCAACTGATTAAAGTTCAGAAGAATGCTCTTGTAAACTTCAAAGGCAAAATAACCTGGCACGAAACGGTTAAGACCGCCCTCGTCGCAGCTGAAGGTGATGATATGGCAACCTTTGTCATTGCCAACGAATTTTTTGACGCCCTTCCAATTCGTCAATTCCAAAAAGGTGACCTTGGTTGGCATGAGCGCATGGTTACGGTGAATGAAAAAGGTGATGGCTTAATCAACATGCTTTCTCCGTTTCCCGTTCAGGATGTTGAACTACCCGAGCATTTAAAGGCGGCTGATCTACATAGTATAATCGAATTATCGCCTATGGCTGAGTATATTACTGGACTTATAAGCGAGCATATCAAAAGCAACACAGGTGCCACATTGTTTGTTGATTATGGTTATAACGAATACCGCACAGGCGAGACATTGCAAGCGATTGAAAAACATAAATATGCCAGTATCTTTGAACGACCTGGCCACGCAGATTTATCATCACATGTGAATTTTTGTAAAATCATTGATATTGCTAAAACCAGAGGGCTTAAAACACATGGTCCCGCCATGCAGGGAAAATTTTTAAATGAAATGGGCATTGCGGAACGAGTTCGTATTTTAAATAAATCCGCGACACCCGAGCAAAAAAAAGATATCCTAAGCGCCCTTAACAGATTGATTGCTCCGGATGAGATGGGAACTTTATTTAAAGTACTTGCCATGACATCGGATCATGGATTGGAAGTGACGGGTTTTTAATATGGCAAATTATATAACCAGCGGTAAGTTGAACGCCTGCAAATCCGTCAAACACGGTTTTTTCAAACGTTCAGGTGGAGTTTCCAGTGGTATATATGAAAAACTTAATTGCGGCACCCATTCGCACGACGATCCAGGGGACGTTATAAAGAACCGGCTCATAGCCGCAAGTAGTCTCCACCCGGGAGCAAAGCTGGTTGAAATTCATCAAACACATAGTAGTAATGTTCATGTGTTTAATGGTGTCCTCAGCGTGGTAGAGGCCGATGCCGTCGTCACCGATCAAAAAAACATTGCCCTTTCGGTAGTGACCGCAGATTGCGCGCCAATATTATTTTCCGATCCAAACGCCGGTGTCATTGGTGCTGCTCACGCAGGCTGGCAGGGCGCGAGAAACGGCATTATAGAAAACACAATAAATAGCATGCGTGATCTTGGTGCTAATCCTGATAATATAATCGCCGCAATTGGCCCTTGTATAGCGCAAGAAAATTACGAAGTGGGCCCGGAATTTTACGAGAGAATTGTCAGCAAGGATTATTTTAATAAAAGCACACGAGAAAATCATTATCTTTTCGATCTGGAAAGTTACGCCTCTGACAAAATATGGCAGACCGGGATTACTAACATTGATCCACTTGGTATAGATACTTACGCAGAATCAAACAACTTTTTCAGCTACCGCCGGAAAACCCACCTTAAAGAAAAAGATTACGGGCGACAGATATCAATAATTTTGCAACATTAATGTCATTTTTTTCAAGATTCATACTCGCTTTTTGAAAAAATATCTGTATAAGAAAAAGTGTCATTCAAGGGGCTTATTTAGGGAACTTTTAAAAGATGAAAATTATTTCCGGCAACAGTAATATTCCACTGGCTGAATCCATCGCCACACACCTGGGTATGGAACTTACCAAAGCAAATATAAAAAGATTTTCTGATCAGGAAATCTGGGTTGAAATTCAGGAAAATGTCCGTGGTGAAGATGTATACGTGATCCAACCAACGTCAAACCCGACAAATGACAACCTCATGGAACTTCTTATTATTATTGATGCACTCAAACGCGCATCGGCCCAGAGAATCGTTGCCGTACTCCCTTATTTTGGGTATGCGCGACAAGACAGAAAACCTGGCCCTAGAACTCCGATTAGTGCTAAACTAGTCGCTAACCTTATCACCACAGCCGGCGCCGACAAAGTGCTTTCTATGGATCTTCACGCAGGTCAAATTCAGGGGTTTTTCGATATCCCTACCGATAACTTGTTTGCCTCTCCTGTCCTCGTAGCGGATATGCAGAAAAGGTACAAAAAATATGATAAAGTCATGGTCGTTTCGCCGGATGTCGGTGGCGTGGTTCGTGCCCGTGCCTATGCCAGCAGAATAAATGTTCCGCTTGCAATTATCGATAAGCGTCGCGAAAAGGCCGGTGTTTCAGAAGTGATGAATGTTATAGGTGATGTTGAAGGTTACCACTGTATATTTGTTGATGATATTGTTGATAGCGCCGGAACCCTGTGCAATGCCGCTGGAGCACTTATTAAACAGGGTGCAAAATCCGCCAGTGCTTATGTCTCGCATGGTGTTTTTTCCGGCCCTGCCGTTGATCGCATTAATTCCTCAGTTCTCGAACATGTGGTTACCACAGATTCTATACAGGAAACTGATGCAGTAAATGGCTGTGATAAAATTATTCACATCACCATAGCCCCACTTTTTGCCAAGGCTATCCGGCGAATTCACGAAGAAAGCTCTGTTTCAGTACTTTTTAGCTAAAATACGCAAAATAATCGTTGAATTAGTAGCGGTAACGCGCTAAAAGCGGCGCTCATAAGGGTCATTATCTTTATGCAGATAGCGGCCCTTTGATATTGGCACCCCTGGAGGCTGATATCATATATTAAATTTTTGGAGAATAAAATAATGGCTAATGCAGTTATTAAAGCTGAATTGCGCACTAAAGCGGGTAAGGGGTCCTCTCGTGCAATACGTAGGGACGGCCGACTTCCGGCAGTAGTATACGGCGCAAAAAAAGAAGTAACAATGATCACTGTTGATCACGTTGCAATCATGAAACTTTTGAACACAGGCGGCTTTCTAAGCACAACTTATGACATTCAAGTTGAAGGCAAAAAAGAAATGGTTCTTCCCCGCGATGTTCAATTCCACCCCGTAACAGACTGGCCTCTACATGTAGACTTCCTTCGTCTCGCTCAGGATGCTATGATCGCGATTAACGTGGCTGTTAACTACCTGAACGAAGAAGAATGCCCTGGCTTGAAAGAAGGCGGTATTATTAACGCTGTGCGCCATGACCTTGAACTTAACTGTCCTGCAAATAACATTCCGGAATCAATCGAAATTGATCTTACCGGTCTTGAGCTTGGTGACAGCATTCATATTTCTGATATCACTCTTCCTGAAGGTGTGACACCGATTATTGATGACCGTGACTTTACAATTGCCACAATCGCAGCCCCAAGCGCACTCAAATCTGATGACGAAGACGAAGAAGCTGCCGAAGGCGAAGAAGGTGAAGAAGGCGAAGAGCAAAGCGTAGAAGTTGAAGCAACTTCTCAAAAATCTGAGGAATAAGCTTACCTCTTAAAAGGATACTGCCATGTTGCTGTTCGTCGGTCTGGGAAATCCAGGCACAAAATACGATAACAACCGGCATAATATTGGATTTATGGCGGTGGATGAGATTATCCTCCGCCATAATTTTTCTGAGCCCAAGATGAAGTTTCAAGGTGCTCTCTACGAAGGACATCTGGGCGGAGAAAAAGTTCTTATTTTAAAGCCCCTCACCTTCATGAACCTTTCCGGTAAATCGGTGTCAGAAGCAGCAAGGTTTTATAAAATTCCTTCAGATAATATTTTCGTCTTTTATGACGAACTTGATCTGGCAGAGGGAAAAATAAAATTTAAAACTGGTGGTGGCAATGCGGGCCACAACGGTCTTCGCAGCCTTGATCAATATATCGATAAAAACTATCATCGCATCCGCCTTGGCATCGGTCATCCTGGTGATAAAACCCGGGTCACTGGTCATGTGCTTGGTGACTTTAATCGCGATGATGAAAAATGGCTTGAACCGCTGCTCGACGCGGTCGGAAAGTCAGCTGAAAAACTTGTAAGCGGCGACGGCATAGACTTTCTTAATGAAGTAGGCCTTATATTAAAACCGAATAAAAATAAGGAACCCAAATAATGGGATTTAAGTGTGGTATTGTTGGACTTCCCAATGTTGGTAAATCAACCCTTTTTAATGCGCTGACAAATACGGCGCAGGCAGCAGCGGCAAATTATCCGTTCTGTACAATTGAACCCAATGTTGGACAGGTCCCAGTTCCTGATCCCCGTCTCAATAAACTTGCAGAAATCGCCGGATCGAAAGAAATTATTCCAACCCAGTTGTCTTTTGTTGATATCGCGGGTCTGGTCCGCGGCGCATCCAAAGGCGAAGGTCTTGGCAACCAGTTCCTGGGAAATATCCGCGAAGTTGACGCCATCATTCACGTGCTGAGATGTTTTGAAGATGATGACATCACCCACGTGGAAGGTGTGATTGATCCGATCGCCGATGCTGAGACGGTAGAAACTGAACTGATGCTTTCCGACATGGAAAGTTTGGAAAAAAGAAAAGCCGGCCTTATTCGCCGCATCCGCGGCCAGGACAAAGAAGCCAGGGTCAT
>CAXBLS010000046.1:0-23681 GCA_963976585.1 uncultured Kordiimonadaceae bacterium | reverse complement strand
TGTTCTTAGTGAAGCACTGCCACTTTGGCGTAATGCTCAGGCTATACTAAAAAAACAACTTGGTGCCGACATATGGAATCAATTACAAATCGACCTCACAGAGGTTGATACTATTATTTAATTTTTTTGACATTAAAGGTGTATATACACATATCATATAAACAACAAGGAAAACAAGATGACTATACAAAATGAAAATTCAATAGCTATACAAAATCCAAGGCTTTTAAAAAGAATATGGAATTGGCTAGTGAAGTTTGATCAAGCAATGAACTACGATCCACAGGCATATGCTTATTCAAGAATGAACCATCACAGCAAAGAGATTGCAGCGTTAAATTTAAAACTGAAACAGATAGAAGTAGCGGAAAATGGAAGGATTGAGTGATGGATATTTTAGCAATATTTTTGTTACAATTGGTCTTCAGTCTATTGGTGTGGAGTTTACTGGCAAAATGGATAGTCGCCCCTGCGATTGAGCGTTTGCCGGTTAATCAAGCTTTGTTCTGGCTAACATTACCGCATGCTTCCCGTCACGTAGGAATGGTGTTCCTCGTACCTGGTATTGTGTCGGAAACGTTGCCGGGTAGCTTCGCACTAACCACTGCATACGGTGATTTATTGTCAGCTGTACTTGCTATTATAGCCATGATTGCTTTAAGGGCTGGATGGGCGGGCGTATTGGCGATTGTATGGGTGTTTAATATAGTGGGAACCGTCGATTTGTTGTTTGCTTTAAGTCACGTGGAAGCTGTCCCAAGCCTCGGTGGGGCATGGTATATCCCGACGATTTGGGTTCCATTATTACTGGTTAGCCATTTCATGATTTTTGTTCGACTAATCAGAACAGAAAGCAAAATTTGAATGATTGAATAATATAAAATATTGGACGTTAGTACAGGTTCAAATGGAAGCATTTGAACCTGTACTAACGTCCGCTTTGGCTCGGAAGCAGCCATTTGGTCACAACTCTATTCAGGAATTATAACTCCGTTTTTTGCCGCATAACTGTCCCAGTGGGCGATCAGTTCTGTGCGTTTTTCGGGGTTCTGGGTGCTAAGGTCATTGCGTTCGCCTGGATCGTCTTCAATATTAAAGAGTTCCCAATCTCCAGTGCCATATTTTCCCGGAATTTTAATGATTTTCCAGGCACCTTTACGGACCGCCATGCGGTTATTAAGTTCCCAGGCAACAACATATTCGGAGCCGTGAATGCTGTCCGTTTCACCGTTTAGATAAGGCAGGATCGAGGTGCCAACATATGGATGGACTTCTCTGCCTTTATAAGTGGTGCCGGGATGCTGTGTTTTCGCAAGATCAAGAAAAGTGACGGGAAGATCATGTACTGTGACGAACTGATCGTTAAAGCCGCTGCCGGTCTCAACTGCTAATTTGTCGCCCCAGTTTATAATGCCGGGCACCTTGAGGCCACCTTCGGTAGAAAAGCCCTTGAACATCCGGGACGGTGCTGACATGGCCCGGGCCCAGTGGGGGCCGTGGTATATATAGGATCCTTTTTTGCCCATATTATCAAAGCTATTGTCGAAATTACTATCAATCCATTCCTGAGGAAAGGCGCGTGCCATGCCGGGGCCGAAACCCGCGGCACCATTATCGGACATAAATATGATGATGGTGTTGTCGCGCTGTCCTGATGCTGCAAGATACTCAAGCACACGGCCAATATGAAAATCCATATTGTCAACCATGGCGGCGTAAATTTCCATTTCGCGGGCGTCTATTTTCTTTTGTTCGTAGCTTAGGTTTTCCCAGTTTTCAGTTGCTGGATATGCGGGCGCTGGCTTTTCAAGCCCTTCTTTTATCAGGCCGATACTTTGCAATGATTTAAGGCGTTTTTCGGTAAGGTCTTCATACCCGGCATCATATTTACCCTTGTATTTATCCAGATATTCGTCTGGAGCCTGTAGCGGCCAGTGGGGGGCGGTATAGGCAAGGTAAGCGAAGAACGGTTTTCCGTCTTGTTCATCTGATTTCATATAGTCGATCATTTTGTCTGTATAAAATTCGCTTGAGAAAAAATCATCAGGAAGTCCGACCATTTCACCGTCTTCGCGAAACCATGATGTATTATGATCGACGGTCATTGGCGCATCGTCAAAATGGCTGCTTCCGCCTTGTAAAAGGCCGAAGGAACGTTCGAAACCACGCGCTTTTGGCGATTGGTCTTCTTCGTAGCCAAGGTGCCATTTTCCGGTCATGTAGGTGTTATAGCCAGCGTCCTGAAGCAGGGTGGCGACGGAGACCACATCATGGTTCATATAACCTTCGTAGCCGGGTTGACCAAGCTGGTTTGGCGCCTGATCATTGAACATGGTGCCCATGCCGCCTCTATGGCTATCAGCACCGCCCAAAAGTATTGTCCGGGTGGGTGAGCAGGCGGCGGCTGCATAAAGATTGCTCATTTTAAGGCCGCCAGCGGCAAGTTCATCAAGGTTTGGAGTTGAGATTTCACCGCCGAAGGATGCAATATCCGAATAGCCCAAATCATCTGCCATAATCAGTAGAATGTTGGGTCTGCTGTTTTCTGATGACGGTTCTGTTATGTCTGTATTTTGTATTTCTGTATTTTGAGGCGCATCGCAAGCGTATAAAGCCCAAGAAAAGGCAACAAGAAAGAGTGTTTTTTTCATAATAGAACCCTGAAAATTTGTCTGTTGCGCCGATTATCAGAGAATTTACTGTAAAAAGTCAATTAAATTGAAGGTCTTTGCTCCTATGGAGGCAATACTAAATGTCAAAGAGGCATTGAAAAGTGATAAATTTCTCGCTAGGCTTCATTCAGAAAAAAATAAAACATCAAAATAATAGGGTCTTCTTTTATGAGCGATACTGTAGTGCAAAAAGCAATCTGGTCATCTCGGTCGGCATTCTTATTGGCCGCAATCGGTTGCGCGGTTGGTCTTGGGAATTTATGGCGTTTCCCCTATATCGCCGGGCAAAATGGCGGCAGTGCTTTTATCATGGTCTATATTGGCTTTGTATTCATTCTAGGTGTGCCGCTGATGATGTCTGAACTTGCCATGGGGCGCGAAGGTAAGCTTAGCGCGGTGGAAACCATGAACCGCTTGATTAAAAGAGGGTATCACCCAGTTTGGAAAATCATTGGCTGGATCAGTATTCTGGTGCCGATCCTCGGGCTTTCATACTACTGCGTGATCGCGGGCTGGTCGGCGGAATATATATTCAAAGCTGCAATGGGAGATTTTACGGGTGTTGATGCGGCGGGCTCTGGTGCTATCTTTCAATCGGCACAGGATAATGTGATTTCATCTGTGGCATGGTTCAGTATATTCCTCGTCACGACAGTCGGTATTATTTCGATGGGGGTAAAGAATGGTTTGGAAAAAGCCGTTAAAATTATGCTGCCCGCTCTGTTTGTCATTCTGGTGTTTCTTGCTATTTATGCTATGGTTACCGCTGATTCAGCGGCGGCTGTTGAATTTTTACTTAATCCTGACTTTTCTAAACTCACTCCAAGAGCGATACTTGAAGCATTGGGACAGGCGCTGTTTTCACTGGCTATTGGGGTTGGTGGGCTTATTACTTACGGTGCCTATCTTCCTGATGATGTGTCACTTCCCAAATCTGCAGGACTGATTGCTATAGCGGATACTATGGTTGCGCTGCTTGCCGGGTTTGCTATTTTTCCAATTGTTTTTGAATATGGTCTTGAACCCGGTGAGGGGCCTGGACTTATATTTGCCACTCTTCCCATTGCTTTCGGTCAGATGCCCGGCGGTATATTATTTGGCACTCTTTTCTTTGTACTGCTTTCTTTTGCGGCGCTCTCATCAACAGTTGGCATGCTTGAGCCGATTGTCGCCTGGTTTGTCGATAAGGGAAAATCACGGCCCAGAATGGCTTGGACATCTGGCGCGATAGCATGGTCAATCGGCATGTTTATGGTGCTGTCCTTTAATGTATTGGTTGATTTTAAACCGCTTGATTTTATTCCGTTATATGAAGGTAAAAACCTGTTTGGCATCATGGATTATACGGTTGCTAATGTACTTATTCCTATCAATGCGCTTATGATTGGCCTCTTTGCCGGCTGGGCGATGACAAATGACATGGCCGAAAGACAATTCGGTTTCGCGCATGGCAGCAAGGAATATACCTTATGGCGCATCAGCACCAAATATATTGCAACCTTCGCCATTTCTCTGGTTGTTTATATGATGATGTTTGGAAATCCGTTTTAACGGTTTAAGCTATATGTGCTTTCATCGAGTACTGTTTTTTCGCCCTTAACGATATCGCTGAGCATTTTTGATGATCCCGCGGCCATGGTCCAACCCAAGGGGCCGTGTCCGGTGTTAAGATGTAGATTTTCGATTTCTGTTTTGCCAATATAAGGAGAACCGTCAACAGTGAGTGGTCTTAATCCCGCCCATTCCGTCACCTTATCACGGTCCAGATACGGCTTAAACTGCGGATAAATCTCATCGACAAGATTGTAGAGCTTATCAAGACGATTTCTGTTTAAACTTTGATCGTACCCGGCGAATTCGGCGGTGCCGGCAACCCTGAGCACATCACCAAGCGGTGAAATAGCCGCATGGAACCCGTCGTCGATAAGTGGCATACGCGGGCCACCGTTCCAACCATTGAGCGGTACCGTGAGTGAGTATCCTTTTGCGGGTCTCACTGGAACATTTAGGTTGGCGGTGCGCGCGAGCGGCATTGAATAACTTCCGCCGCAAAGGATGAATAGATCAGACGTAAGCTCACCTTCGCTGGTGATCAGTTTTGATATTTTTGATCCTGACCGGACCATTTTATTGACGGTCACCCCATAACGAAAATTAACACCGAGGTTGCGCGCTTGTTTTTCCATTTCACAAGTGAACAGGTAGGCGTTTCCAGCGTGATCCCCCGGAAAATATACGCCGCCACATAGTTGATGTTCAACGGCTTTTAGAGAAGGCTCGACTTTTGTTATCTCTTCACCTTTAAGAACCTGAAAGGTCATTGCGTGATCTTTTAAATGTTCAGATAGCTTTGCCAATTCATTCATGGCTTCCGGATCACGGAAAACCTTCATTGATCCAGTTTCATATCCGTCATATTGAATATCCAGCTCTTCATTCAATCCAGCAAGAATTTCCATGGAATAGCAGGAGAGATCGGCACTTCGGTGCAGGTTTTTATAATAGTGTTTTTTCCTTGAATGATTTAAGAAAGAAAGTCCCCAGCCTATCATAGAGGGCAGTGCCTTTGGCCTTAGCTTAAACGAGCTATGAGAGCTGGCTAGTGAAGCAATGAGTGTACCAAATATCCTGGGCGAATTCCAGGGATCGGCCATGGACGGTGTGAGCATACCGGCGTTTGCAAAACTGGTTTCCAACGCGGGACCGTCCTGTCTTTCAATGACCTCAACCTCATATCCATCTTTCGCGAGGAAGTAAGCGCTGGTGACACCGATAATTCCGGCGCCGATAACGGTAATCTTCATGGTTATTTGCTCTTCATTATTTTCCATATACCAATAGTAAAAAGTGGCACAATGATCAATATGATAAATATCCAGGTGAGTGTTCCGTATCCTTGTGATATTAAGTTTACGATACCAAATTTGGTTGCCAGGGCGATGGCGGTAAAGAGGATCACGAAGGCAATTACCGGGCGCATATAACGTGGCATGTGGTGATCTCTATCATCATAGGCGACGGCGATCCGCTCATTGATGGAATGGATCATTGCAGTGCATGTTTCAATGAATGTGCCAAAGAGAATAATTTCGAAGATGACTTTAAAAATCGGCACATCAAGGATGTTGAGCAGATAATTGACCGGCAAAGACTGTTCCATGATATTCGGGTAGTATCCCATCATCGCGACAAAGAAAAATATAGCCGGGATCATGGCAATCGGCCCGGCGAGAAGTCCTGCTGAGATCGCTTCTTTGCGGGTTTTGATGTGGCGAATGCAAAATAGTACCGCTGGAATTGTCGCAAGGTTATAGCCGGAGTAAGTAAGGCCGCCCGTAAACCATCCTTCACCGACTGGATGAGTGGTAAAGTTAGTTGCTATTTTGTCACCAAACACGCTGATGCACATAACGACGAATGCCGCGTAAGCAATATAAAGCAGTAGTGACCAAATGCTGAGGAATTTTTCGATCAAGCTGGAGCCGAAAAATACAAGGACACCCACAGATATCATCATGGTTATCGTGCCCCAAATGGCTTCAATACCATAATTCACTGAAAGCAGTTCGCCAGCAGCAGCACCAACGATGGAGATAACCAATATAATTTGCAACATATAAGCAATTTCAAACAATATACTGCCGCGACCCAGTGTTTGACTAAAATAGGTTTTGTAATCATAACTTTTGGTGATGCGGGCGAGTTCAAAACAGGCCGCAAGCGTGACGCTCCAGATGGTCATAGCAACGAGAATACCGAGCAATCCCCCCCTTGGGCCAGCACCGAAGAAAAATTCGACGATTTCGCGTCCAGTGGCGTAGCCTCCGGCGATAATCACCGATTGATATATAAGGCCGGGCAGTAAATATCTTTGAAAAAAACTTACCATCAAATAATCCCTCATTGTTATGGGAAAGAACATGGCATTTATATTTGATTGATGCAAAAGCAAAATTTGGTTATCGTCTGCCATAGGCAACTCCAACCCAGGACGATTGATGGACAAATCCAAACATTCCCGCCCTATTGACGATGATACGGGTATAGAGGTAAAGGATGATTTCGAACGGTTCGAACAAAAGTTTGATATCTATTGTCGGGCCATGTGGGATCCGGAGATAAAATCCGAGAAATCTGATAAGTTTTTCGAAGGCTATTATATGCCTTATGCCAAGGCCCGAAAAACCGATGGTTTCAGCCAGAAAGATTACGCTTTTAGAAATGCCGCCTGGCATGTGAATAATGTCATCCGCGATATCGAAAAATCCGGTGAATTCAGGAACGAAAAGCCAGACGAAATACGCAAAGAAGGGTTTTGGGATTACTACACATCCCATGATCAGGGCTGGCCAGAACCATATCCCTATGAGAATGCCGCGGAAGCAACACGGGACTTGCGCAAGGTCGCGGGTTTTTGTGGTGTGGGTGATCTTGGTGTCTGCGAATATGACGAACGTTGGATGTATAAGTCCATTTTTACGATGCAAGGCAACGGACAGAAACCGCAGGAAATTCCTGATGATATTCCCAATGTCATAGTGACCCTCGAGCCTATGGACCGAGAACTTATCAAAACGGTACCATCTGCGCTATCGGGGGCCGCAACTGGGCTTGGGTATACCTTTGATGGGGTAGCGATTATTACGTTGGCGCAATATATCCGCAATATGGGTTACCGTGCTTATGCAACGCTTAATGACAGTGCCCTTTGTATTCCACTGGCACTACAAGCAGGGCTTGGTGAAGTGGGACGCCACGGTATGTTGATCAATGATAAATACGGTCCAAGGTTTAGAATTGGCAAGATATTTACCGATATGCCGCTTGAAATTAACAGTCCAAAGAAATTCGGCGTTGAGGAATTTTGTAACACCTGTGATCGCTGTGCCAAAGCTTGCCCGCCTAAAGCAATTCCCTTCGACGCCCCGTCCGATCATACACATAGTGAAAGCAACATAAAAGGTGTGGTTAAATGGACACCGTCTGCAGAAAAATGCTTTAAATTCTGGTGCAATCAAAATACCGACTGCATTATCTGCATTCGTTCCTGTCCCTATAACCGCGATTTTTCAAAACCTATTCACCGATTGTGGTTGCAACTTGCAAAGGGACCGTTTAAGAAGCTGGCTCTCAAGCTTGATGACTTGTTTATGGACCGAGGACGGCTGAAGACCATCTATTGGTGGCGGCCGGAGCTTAAGAAAACGGAAGCTAATAGCACTCCCAAGCGGAAACAGAAAAGAAAACAATGATAGAAGTCGGCAAAAATCACACGCTTGAAGTCGGAAAACACGTCGATTTTGGCGTTTATCTTGTAAGCGGCGACGAAGAGATACTGCTGCCTGGCAAATACTTGCCTGAAGATGAAAGCCTTTGGGCAGTCGGTGAGTTTCTTGATGTATTCGTCTATCTCGATTCAGAAGACCGGCCTATTGCAACCACTGAAGTTCCTTTTGCCAGGGTGGGCGACTGTGCGTTCCTTCCAGTCGTAGGACAAAGCCAGTTCGGAAGTTTTGTTGATTGGGGACTGACCAAAGATTTATTGGTTCCTTTTAAGGAACAACGGGTGCCAATGGAAGTAGGACGCAGTTATGTGGTTTACGTCTTTATAGACAAAACCGACCGTATTGCTGCATCATCACGCCTTAGCAGGTTTCTCAAAGAAGAGAATGAAGGCACTTTTGAGGTCAGGCAGGAAGTAGATCTGCTTATTGCCAGCCGAAGCGACCTGGGCTTTAAAGCGGTTGTTAACGGTAGCCACCTTGGCCTTATCCACACCAATGAAGTCGTTCGGCCGATTAAAGTTGGCGATCAGTTTAAAGGCTACATCGGCGAGCCACGCGAAGATGGACGTATCAACATCACGTTGCAGAAACTGGCCTTTGAAGTGAGGGATGAATTGGCGGAAAAAATCCTTGTCCATCTATCAGAACATGGCGGCAAAACCCACCTGACAGATAAAAGCTCGCCCGAAGAAATTAACGCAGTGTTCCATGTCAGCAAATCAAATTATAAAAAAGCACTTGGAAAACTTTTCAAGCAGGAAAAAATCGCCTTTCACGAAAAAAGCGTCAGGTTGGTCAAGGAATAAGAATTTTTGAAGGTTGCCGTTAGGCGGTGGCTGTGCGCATATGCTCGGGAATGATTTTTTTCTCTAATAATTCAAACATAAGTTCGACAATGATCGCCAAACAAGCTGCCGGTATCGCACCTTGTAAAATCAAACTTGTATCATTCAACGCCAGTCCAGTTACAATAGGTTCACCAAGGCCGCCAGCGCCAATGAACGCGGCCAGCGTTGCAGTGCCGATGCAGATAACCGTAGCGGTCCTTACACCCGATAGAATATTGGGTAGTGCCAGAGGAATTAACACGTACCGCAGTTGCTGGTTGCGGGTCATACCGATAGCTCTTGATACATTTGAAAGTACCGGATCAATTGTGGTTAGCGCTGTGACTGCCGCCCTTAGAATTGGTAGCAATGAATAGAGAAAGAGCGCGGTGATCGCAGGGACTTCACCAATTCCCAATAAAGGGATCATCAATGCAAGTAGTGCTATGGAAGGGACCGTTTGTAGAAGTCCGGTAAAATAGATGACGTACCGTGAAATTTTAGCCGAGCGAAAGATTGCGATTGCCGTAAGCAGACCGACCAAACATCCTGCTGATAGAGCTATCAACGTAAGCTTGATATGGGTTGTTGTGTTTTTTAGGAGTTGATCAAGCATTGAAGAATTTCTCTCGCTGCTCTCCTCTGGTATTAGGTTGAGGTTTATAAGGACAGTGTTGGCAACGGCGGAAAATGATTGTCCGTCAACGACAACTTTGGCGTTAAGTGTTCTCATTTGTTGATCACTCAGCTTATTTTCAAGTTGTGCTAGAATTGCTTTGGCTGCTGGTGGAAAATCCGTCCTGGTAAATGATGCGGCAAGATATTTTGGGAAAAATTCAAGATCGTCTTCTAGTAAAACAAGTCGATACCGTTCAATATCACCGTCCGTTGAATAGGCATCTGTCATGTCAATGGCGCCCTCATCGATAGCCTTATAAGCAAGTCCGTGCTGAATGCCAGCGGGCTGCTGCGGCAGATTGTAAGCGTTTTTTAGCGCCTCCCAACCGTCATCACGATTTAGAAATTCGTGGCTGAGACTGGTTCTGAGGTCAGCATGATTTTCAAGATCGGATATTCTTGTGATATTTTTATCGCTGCTCAAGTTTTGTTTTATGGCAAGGGCGTAGCTGTTATTGAAGCCGAGCGGAGAAAATAAATCGAGACCCTTTTGGTTTAAAATATTGCGGTAGATATCTATTAAACCAGTGCTCAACGGCCTTTCATCGGGGGCAAGGATGGCGGCTGAAATAGTCCCGGTATATTCGGGGTAGAGATCAATTTCACCCGCGGTCAAGGCGTTATAGCAAATCAGAGTGCCACCAAAACCAAATTTACGTTCAATATCAAAGCCATTTGCTTCAAGTAACTGCGCCATGATCTCAGCGAGGAGGTAGCTTTCGGTATCCATTTTACTACCGACGATTATTCTTTCCTGCGCACAAAGTGCAAATGAACTCATTGCCAGAAAAAAGACAACGAATATGGTATAAATTTTCCCCATACGCTTGAAAATGACGTGACCTACCCTGTTTGATCCAATAATTATCTTACTATCAGTGATATTTCAGTGAGTGTCAAACTATCGGGGCAATAGATGAATTCCAGCCAACATACAGCGTACAGAACCGCCGGCCAGCTCGATGGTTGGGATATCTAGGGGCAGCAACTTAGCGCTTTGTTCAATTATTGATATCTGTTCCGGCGATAGTGCGTTCAATGCGACGGACGAAAGTGCTAGTACACGGCCATCATTACTTTGAAGTTCAAGAGCGTTCCCGGCAAAACAGGCTATCTGTTGTTTGGAAAGCGCGATAACATGGCGTCCTGAGTTCCTAAAACGGTCTTCGATTTCTGCACGGCGGTCGCTGTCCGGGATCATATCTAGACAGATCATGACAAAGTTTGTCGCGATACACATAAGAACATTGGTGTGATAAATTGACGCCCCATCATCATCAACAGCGTCAAAAACCATCGGTTCATAATTAAAATGGGTGCAGAAGCGTTCAAGTGCCACCGGGTCAGTACGGTTTGACCGTACGGCGTAGGCCACGCGGTCAATATGATCAAGAACCATGGCGCCGGTACCCTCTAAAAATAATCCATCAGGCTCTAGGCCAGAATAATCAATTATGTCCTGAACGCGGTAGTCCTTTTTGAGCATCTCAATGACATCTGTGCGGCGTTCACGGCGACGATTTTCAGGAAACATTGGGTAGATAGCAACATGCCCACCGGGATGAGTGGAAAACCAATTGTTCGGAAAAACGGAATCAGGTGTTTCCTTGCTTTCATCTTCAAAGATATGAACTTTGATGCCTTTGCTCTCTAGTCTTTCAGCAACATTTGTAGCCTCTGTGTAAGCGGATTTTGCCATTTCAGATGCGCTGAGACCATCACCGCTTTGCTGAAACGCATTGTCATTTGCTGTTTCCTCATTTGGTGAAAAATAATGAGGGCGGATCATAATCACTGCGGCAGGTGCTTGGGCACTTCGTCTATCCATTTCAACGTCCTCTGTTATAGTTTATTCCTTGGCGCGCAGTACCATACCAAACAAGTCGCGGGGATCATCCGGATCCGCGACCATATCAAGATTTTGGAACTGGCCTGTCGTTTCCAACTGATCCCTAATATAGCGAAGAGCTGAGAAATCCTCGATCGCGAAACCAACACTGTCAAATAAAGTGATTTGCTTTTCGTTTGTACGGCCCTCAATTTCGCCAGTCATAACCTGCCACAACTCCGTTACCGGATAGTCGTCATCAAGTTGCTGGATTTCACCTTCAATTCGAGTTTGCGGTGGATACTCAACAAATATCTTTGACCGTAGAAGGATATCTTTATGAAGTTCGGTTTTGCCAGGGCAGTCCCCGCCGATGGCGTTGATATGTACGCCAGAGCCGACCATATTGTCGGTGAGGATCGTGGCATATTGTTTATCTGCTGTCACAGTAGTGATGATATCGGCACCTTCAACGGCCATCTGTTCGCTGTCGCATTTGACCATATTAATTCCAAAACCGCTCAGGTTTTTCATGCAGCGGTCTGTTGCTGATGCATCGATATCATAAAGTCTGAGATCATCAATGCCGCATATGGCCTTAAAGGCAAGTGCTTGAAACTCTGATTGAGCGCCATTGCCAATCATTGCCATGGTTTTTGAATTCTTTGGCATCAGATATTTTGCAGCCATAGCGGAAGTAGCCGCCGTACGTAATGCCGTCAGGATCGTCATTTCAGACAGTAGAACCGGATAGCCCGTATTAACATCTGCGAGTACACCAAAAGCAGTTACGGTTTGAAGGCCCTCTTTTGTGTTTTTAGGATGACCATTTACATATTTAAATCCGTAAACTTCTCCGTCGCTGGTCGGCATCAATTCAATGACACCTTCATTGGAATGGGATGCGACACGCGGTGTCTTGTCAAAAAGTTCCCAACGCTTGAAATCTGCTTCGAGATAGTCAGATATCCCGATTAGGACGTTTTCGATGCCAATTTCCAAAACAATTTTCATCATGTTGTCGACGCTGACAAATGGCACGAGATTGAGGTCGCTTGCTACTTTTTTATTCACGACAATTTCCAATTCTTATATAACTATATTTGCTTATGATCTCTAAAGTAACTTGTATAAATATTATAAACAATGTCACAATTATATAAATATTTGTAGTGTTTTTATCATAATGACAGTATATATTATCATATTGATAATAAATGTCGAATTTTATGATGCAAAGTAAAAATACAACAAACGCAAAATATATGTATGATCAGCTTGACCGTGAGCTGATCGGTTTGCTGCGCACGGATGGTCGTGCACCCCTTTCAAAACTTGCTGATATTTTGCAAGTTTCGCGGGGAACCGTTCAAAACAGACTTGACCGATTGCTGGATTCTGGGACCCTTCACGGTTTCACCGTTCGGGTTCGTGAAGATTATGAACATGATGCGATCCGGTCGCTTATGATGATAGAGGTGGTGGGAAAATCCACGTCACAAGTGATAAAAAGGCTGCGGGGACTACCGGAGTTGCAAACCCTTCATACGACAAATGGTGCCTGGGATCTGGTCGCCGAAATCCAAACAACAAGCCTTAATGATTTTGATCGGGTGCTGCGTGAAGTTCGTATGATTGATGGAATATTAAATAGTGAAACGAGTATTCTTCTAAGTTCGGTTTAATCGGTCACACTTTTCAGCAATCCCATGACGTAGTCATTCTTTGGCTGCGCGGTAATATCATCGGTTTTTCCCGCCTGAACGACTTTACCGTCCTTTAGAATTACAATATTCTGCGCAAGCTTAACCGCTTCTTCCATATCATGGGTTACCAAAAGAATGGCTCTGGATTCTGCTTTTTGTAGCTTAATGAATTCGAGGTGGATATATCCCTTGGTTATTGGGTCAAGAGCAGAAAATGGTTCGTCAAGAAGTAAAAGCGGTGGATTGAGCATCATAGCTCGACATAGGCTTACGCGTTGCTGTTGCCCGCCTGACAGGTTATGCGGAAAGCGGTCCACTAATTCTTCATGAAGGTCAACCAGTTCAATGACAAAATTCGCTCTTTCACGGATTTTCTGTTCTGACCAGTTATCCAGTTTTGCCATCACTGTAATATTTTCATAGACGGTCATGTGGGGAAATAGTCCAGCTCCTTGTACCGCGTAGCCCATCTTCTTTCTTAAAGCGGGCAGATTTTCATAATCAATTTTTTCGTTGAATATTTCAACTTGTCCTGAAGTGGGTGTGGTCAGTCCGTTGACGATTTGAAGCAATGTCGTTTTACCACTCCCACTTTCACCAACCAGAGCGGTAGTTTGCTGATCGTTAATTTCCAGATTAACGTCTTTCAGCACTGACACCCCGTCATAGTCCTTGCTGATACTCTTAAAACAGATGGCAGGTGAAAACATGGTAGCGGGCTTTCTTTAAAAGGTGAGAATAAATGTGGCGCCGCCACCGTCTGTTTTTGACAGACTGACGGAACCGCCGTGGGCGATCATCACTTGCCTGGTCAATGCGAGGCCGACCCCGGATCCATCCCTTTTTGTGGTAAAAAACGGCACAAAAATTTTAGCGGCAAGCTCATCGGATATACCGGGTCCGTTATCTGCGACTTCGATGACAATTCGGCCTCTTTTGTTGAGTTTGGCACTAATTTTTACCTTAGCACCCGAGGTGTTCGCGAGGGCCTGCTCTGCATTCTTTATCAGATTTATAAGCATCTGTTCCAGCATTTCACGATCTGCAAATATCTCAAGGCCGTCGGTTGTCACATCCACGGTGAGATCGATTTTTTTCTGCTCAATGCTAACCGATACAAGCTTGATAATATCGGCAAAGGTTTTTTTGATATTTAGTTGCTCTTTCTCAGGCGGAGGAAGGCGCGTCAATCTTCGGTAACTTTGTACGAAATGCATCAAGCTATCCGAACGTCGCGCAACGGTGTCAACAGCGTCGCGCACGTCCGTTAATTCCTCAACCAATTCGGGCTGGCCTTGGATTTTCTTGATTGCATCGACCAGATCGGTGGATGTTTTGGCAAGTGACGAAACGGGCGTGATACTGTTCATAATTTCGTGGGTAAGCACACGAACAAGATCTTGCCATGCCTTAAGTTGCGCAACATCAAGTTCACTTTGGATGTCTTGGAGTGAGATGATTTTTTCTACATTACCGGCGGTAACGATCTGCGTCGAACCAACAGTCAGTGTCTGTTCTGTGTCATCAATTTTGAAAGTGACCAAATGCCTTTCGCCCGGCTCCAAGGTCACTACGCGCTTTCTAAATTCATCGCCAAACTTGCTCAGGTCGCTAACCCGGGCAACGTGGGTGGACCCAAAAAGCCGCCGTGCGGCGTTGTTATGGATTTGAACTGTGCCGTCTCCCTTTATTGACATAAGCGGCACCGGAACGTGTTCGATAAGGGCTTTTAAATGTTTAAGCTCTTCTTCCTGTTGACCGCGGTACTGACGGAAACGCTCGAGGATATCTGTGATCGCTTCACCAAGTTCGATGAAGCCCGCTCCCATGCCGGCATGATCAAATTTTTGGCCAAAATCGCCGTAGCGCATGGCGTCAAGAAAACGGGTTAAATCATCATTAGTAAGTTTTACAAAACGGACAATTTCAAAGATTTGAAATAAGGCGACAAGGGCAATAAGCAGGCTAGCGGCGAGAAAGCCGGGACTGATGACCAAAATGGCGAGGCTGCTAACGGTGATAAAAAGTAGCGCCAGTCGCACGGTCAAAAGAAGGCTGAATTGCTTAAAACCCATATTTCTCCATCCTTCTGTAAAGTGCGGCTCTGGTGAGGCCCAGCTCTTTAGCAGCGTGAGAAATATTGTAGCGATGTTTTTTCAAGGACCTCTCAATCAGAACATATTCCATACGTTCCAGATTAAGATTGCCATCAGGGAGGGCGATTTCTTCTTCGCCGCTATCTGATTTGATGCTGAGTTTATTTTCGATCTCACCTGCGCTTGTTGGATGGCTTTCGAGGGCAAAATCAGCGGCAGTAAAGCTGGAACCCTGGCTCAATATCACCGCCCGTTCAATTGCGTGTCTCAGCGCACGAACGTTGCCGGGCCATTCATACGACTTGATAGCAGAGAGTGCATCTGCTGAAAGTTTTTTTAGGGGCTTATCATATTTGCGGCAATAGAGTGCGGTATAGTGATTGGCAATCGCTTCAATATCTTCTGGTCTTTCGCGAAGCGGGGGTACATCGATTTCCACTGTATTTAGGCGAAAAAGAAGATCCTGACGAAATCGGCTTTCGTCGCTGAGCTGCTTTGATGTCAGGTTTGTCGCCGCTATTACCCGCACATCTATGGGTACCGGCTGATTTGCGCCTACCGGGGTGACTTTGCGCTGTTCTAAAACCGTAAGCAATTTTGCCTGAAGGTGAAGTGGTAAATTGCCAACCTCATCCAAAAATAAAGTGCCTCCAGACGCCGCTTGGAGCCTACCTACGCGGTCATCTTTTGCGTCGGTGAAGGATCCTTTTTTGTGACCAAAAAGTTCACTGTCAAAAAGACTTTCACTAATCGCGCCCATGTCGACACTGAGAAATATTTCGTCGGACCTGTTGGATAATCTATGAAGTTCTCGTGCTACCAGTTCCTTGCCAGTGCCATTTTCGCCGACTATGAGAACATTTGCATCGGTGGGCGCGGCACGTTCGATCATCGACTGAATGTCCTTTAGGGCGTCTGATTTGCCGATAATTTCCTGACTGCCGCTGTCCTCGACCAATGTTCTGTTGGCTTGCTTCAGGGTTGCAGCCTTGTTGCGTGTTTTTCGCAACTTCACCGCCGCGGACAGGGTTGCGACAACCTTTTCATTTTGCCAAGGCTTTGATACAAAATCCGTTGCGCCCATTTTCATGGCTTCCACGGCGATATTAACGCCGCCGTGGGCGGTGATCATAATGACCACAGATTCCGGATCAATTTTTAAAATTTCTGCAAGCCAGAAGAAGCCTTCGTCGCCTGAACTTTCGCCGGGGCCGAAATTCATATCCAGTAAGATTGCGTCAAAACTGTCTTTCTTCATGGCCGCAGAAATTTGGTTCGGCTGGCTAATGGTGACAACATTTGCGAAGTGTCGTTTGAGCAGAAGTTTGCCTGCAACTAGAATGTCTTCGTCATCATCGACAATGAGTATAGACCCACGTTTTTCCATCACTTTTATCCGGTTTTCCTATTGTTCAATTTCGCACACATGTGTTCAATAATGAACAGTATATACTGTTCGAAATCGAACAGTAAAGCATTAAATCCTTGATTATCAATAGTTTATTAATTGGCACGGTCTTTGCTATATTTAGGTACAGCGTAAAAATACAACAATTGACAGTGAATAAAATGACTAAAATGGATAATATTAGTAAACCAGAAGGTGCTCATGCCGGTGTCGGCATGGACCGAAAAATAGATAAAAAGAGAAACCCACTTAAAATAGCACTTTGGGGGGGTGGCGGCCTAGTGGTTGCCATAGTGCTATACCTTATTGTCGATAGCGCTATGGGTGGGCGCACCTTCCGGGTGGAAGAAAGTCGGCTTGTGGTTTCAAGCGTGACCAGCGGCGTTTACGAAGATTATATTCCAATTCGCGGCAAGGTAACGCCGCTGACGACCGTTTTTGTATCAGCAACAGAAGGTGGGCGAGTTGAAAAAATACTTGTCGAAGACGGTACAATTGTTAAACAAGGTCAACCGATCGTCGAGCTTTCCAACCCGACATTGCAGCTTGAGGTTTTTCAAAATGAGGCCCGCGTAGCAGGCGAGCTTAATGCCATGCGGACACTTGAGCTTCAATTAGAACAAAATCGTCTTAGTCATATTACAGTCATTACAACGCTCGAATATGAGATACAAAAGCTCACCCGCAATGTTGGTAGATATAGAATATTGTATGAACGTGGTAATTTTACTAAATCTCAACTTGATGAAGCTGAAGAAGATCTTGCTTACAAAGTGAAGATGCTTGAAGTTACAAAAAAATCTCAGGAAACAGATGCAAGAATGCAGGAAACACAACTTGAGCTATCAAAGATTGATAGTGCCAACCTTGAGCGAAATCTTGCAATTGCTCGCACCAGTCTTGATAATCTTAAGATGAAAGCGCAGATTGAGGGTCAGCTTTCCGGTTTTAATTTGGAACTTGGTCAGTCGGTTGCGCGGGGCACTGCTATTGGTCAAATTGATGATCCTTACAACTTCAAACTTGAAGTTCAAATCGACGAATTTTATTTGAACCGCGTTGATCTTGGCCAGACAGGTGTCTATGTGCGCCCAGGTGACGGTGCCGAGTTTCCAATGCGGATAAAGAAGATTTATCCGGATGTGCAAAATAATCAATTTAAAATTGATATGGTTTTTACGGCTGAGCAACCGGAAGATATTCGCCGCGGTCAAACATTGCAGTCAAAACTGACGCTAGGCGATAGCGCGGAAGCCTTGCTTATTCCAAACGGCGCTTTTTATCAGGATACCGGTGGTAGCTGGATATTCGTTGTCTCTGACGATAGTTCGTTTGCGATAAAACGCAGTATTCGTCTGGGCCGAAAAAACAACAACTTTATTGAAGTGATTGATGGGCTCGAAATTGGTGAGCGCGTCATCACATCCCCGTATACCAGCTTTATGGATATGGATCGCCTGAAGCTTACTGAAGATTAATTTATACGAATAATTAAAACCAAAAGGACAAAAAATGTTAAAATTACAAGACCTTACAAAGGCCTACCGCACAGACGAAGTGGAAACGGTTGCGCTGAATAACGTCAATATTGAGATCGAAACTGGTGAATTTGTTGCCATTATGGGGCCATCAGGTTGCGGTAAATCTACGCTACTCAATATTATCGGCATGCTCGACACACCGACCAGTGGCCATTACTATTTTAAAGGTGAAGACGTTGCCGGATATTCGGAAGCACAGCTTGGTGTTATCCGCAAACAGCATATCGGATTTATCTTTCAAAGCTTTAACCTGATAGATGAATTATCAGTTGCGGAAAATATCGAACTAGCGCTTCTTTATCATGATATCCCGGCGTCTGAGCGCAAAGAGCGTGTTGCTGCCGTTATGGATAAAGTGGGTATTGCTCACCGTGCCAAACATATGCCAAGTCAGCTTTCCGGTGGTCAGCAGCAACGTGTGGCCGTGGCCCGTGCTGTTGTTGGGAACCAAAGCATGATCCTCGCCGATGAGCCGACCGGTAACCTTGATACCGCCCACGGTCAGGAAGTGATGGAAATGCTTCAGAAATTAAATGAAGAAGGTACGACGATCGTCATGGTGACACATAGTCCGTCTCATGCTGACTACGCGCGCCGCACCATCAACTTGCTTGATGGTCATGTTGTTACAGAAAGTATAAGTGCGTAACCAATTCTTCTCGAAGGGAATGGGAGTAGGGGCCCAAATCAGGATAAGAAGATGTTACTTACAAACTATTTATTAAGCGCCTGGCGCAACATATTTAAAAACCCGCTTTTCAGTGCCATTAACATTCTTGGCCTGGCGATCGGGCTTGCGTCGTGTATCCTCATCGCTCTATTTATCCGCGATGAAATATCCTATGATAAATTCTGGACTAAAGCAGATAGTATTTATCGGTCGCATATTACATTCAGCGTGCCTGGTCGCGATCCAATGTATATAGCGATGACGCCAGGACCAGTAATTCATGCACTGAAAAAAGATTTTCCGCAGGTTGAGAATGCGGCAAGGATTTCAGTGCAGGAACCTACCGTAATTATTGACAATAAATATTTCGTTGATTTTATAACATTAGCAGATCCTGAATTTACCACTTTGTTTGAACTTGAAGTCATCGCCGGGGATGCGACCAATGCATTGAATGGCCTGAGCAATATCATATTGAATGAATCGCTGGCCAAAAAATATTTTGGAAATGAGAATGCGGTTGGAAAAATGTTAACGCTGGATTTTGATGTTTTTCAACGCGAATATGTAGTTGCCGCTGTTATCAAGGATATGAGAGAAAACAGTATGGTGAAAGCCGAGGCAATAATTGCTATCGATGAACCTGCGTGGATAGAGCAGCCCTACATGTTTGATGCTTGGTTCTCGACCAATTCTCAGCTGTTCTTTTCTTTGTTGCCGGGAACGATATTAGATGATTTGGATAATTTGCTTCCGGATTTTGTAAATCGAAATTTCCCAAAACTGCCCTTTGGCGGCGAAGATGCAAAAACATCTGATATGATCACAATGGAATTTATGAATATCAAGGATCTTCATCTGAACGGCAATAGTGACGGGGAATATCATGAGAGCGGCAATAAAAATACAGTGACGATTTTTGCCACCGTTGCGGTTCTCATCCTCTTTATTGCCGCTATAAACTTTATGAATTTGAGCACGGCTCGTGCGAGCAGTCGCGCGAAAGAGGTTTCGTTGCGAAAGGTTATGGGAGCATCTCGGAAAGATCTGATAATACAGTTCCTTGGGGAATCCATCCTACTTACATTGATGGGGCTGTTGATTGCACTTGTGATTGTAGAATTAGCGCTACCGATGTACAATGAAATGCTCGGCAAACAACTTATGATCGAGTATGCGTCGTCGGATAGCATTAATATAATTGTACTGGCGGTCGGTGTTGGTATCTTGGGCGGCGCATATCCAGCGTTTGTCCTGTCGCATTTTCGTCCAGCTGAAAATTTAAAGGCAAATAAATCGGCAGAAACAAAGGCGTCAGTCAAATTAAGATATGCGCTTGTTATACTACAATTTGCGGTATCGATAACTTTGTTTGTCTCTACATCTGTTGTGTATGGTCAAATGCTCTACGCCAAAAATATGGACCTAGGCTATAACGATGAAAATATACTGGCGGTTAAGGAAATATCACGTGATATAGTGCTGGAGAAACTTCAATTTCTGGTCGATGAAATAGGGCGGATGCCTGGTGCTATTTCGGTTTCTTGGTCGGACTTTATACCGGGGAATTCAAATAATAATAATACTATTGTATTTACGGAAGGGCAGTCCACGGAGGACGGGGTGCTTATTGGAAGCCGCACACTTGGGTATAATTATTTCAACACCTATGAGATCCCGCTCATTGCGGGGCGAGATTACAGTCGCGAGAGAGGTGATAGGAACGTTCAGACTGATGACCTGCGTAAGGGAGAGTTTTATACAGGTTCCATCATTGTCAACCAATCCGCTTTAGGTCGCTTGGGACTTGGCACTCCAGAAGAGGCCATCGGCAAAGCCATCTATGTGGGGGCTGGACAGCCCGAGGAAAACTTAACCGCGACATATGAAATAATTGGTGTCATCTCAGATATTCATTTTGACAGCCTCAAGTTAACAATTCGTCCAGAGGTTTACGAACTCGAACCGGAATATGGTAGAACAATATCTGCACGCTTCGTTGGTGATCCAGCCGCTTTTGTTGAACAAGTGAGAAAGTTATGGGAGCAGGAGATACCTAGTATACCCTTTGATTATGACTTTATTTCTGACGCCATAGCCGAGCAATATGACGCTGAACAGGGTCAGGCCACCATGTTTGCTGCGTTCTCTGCGCTAGCAATTTTGATTGCCTGTCTTGGTCTATACGGTCTTGCAAGTTTTACCGCTGATCGTCGCACCAAAGAAATTGGCATTCGCAAAGTGATGGGGGCCAGCGTCTATGACGTGGTCAAGCTTCTGGTCTGGCAATTTTCAAAACCGGTAATTATCGCTAATCTTATTGCATGGCCAATATCCTTTTACGCGATGACTATTTGGCTCGAAAGTTTCGTCTACAGGTTAGAGAGTTTCTTTATCATTGGACTATGTTTAATGGCAGGCATCGCTGCACTGTTGATAGCCTGGGGCACGGTGGCTAGCAACAGCATGCGTGTCGCAAAAGCCAATCCGATTAATGCATTGAGGTACGAGTGATGTTATTTAAAAATTATATCATAAGCGCCTGGCGTAATATTTATAATCACAAGCTTTTTAGTGCGATCAATATACTGGGCCTTTCCATTGGGTTGGCGGCCGTTATGTTGATCGCTCTTTTTGTTCGTGATGAGCTTTCCTACGATAAATTTTGGGCCAATTCAGATAATATCTACCGCATGCACCAGACTTTCTTGCCAAGCGGGAGACCTCCGATGGAATTTTCATCGTCTGCGGGTCCCATTAATAATGTGCTCAAAAAAGATTTTCCGCAAATCGAACATGTTGCGCGCGCATCAACGCAGCAACCAACACTTATTCTGGATAATAAATACTTTCAGGAAGATATCACAATCGTTGATAGTGACTTGCTCAACATACTGGATTTTAAAGCCACACAAGGTGATCTGAAAACTGCGCTCAGTGATAATACCAGTCTAATTCTGAATGAAACGTTGGCGGTTAAATATTTTGGCACAACCGAGGCCAGTGGCAAAACGATCACCTTGGATTTTGATATTTTTAAACGAGACTTCAAAGTTACTGCCGTTATCGAAGATCTGCCCGTTAACAGCCAGATAGATATCACTTCCATGATCCTGCTTAATGAGGAAGAGTGGAAAGTTTGGGAATGGATGTTTGATAGCTGGTTTTCAGTAAACTCCGATCAATTTTTCACTGTAGCACCTGGCACCAATATTGATGATATAAATAGCCAAATGCCAGCTTTTATTGATCGGAATTTTCAGGATTCGGGTAGTGATGATCCGACATCCAGTTTTGTTGTTCTCAATTCAATGAATATAGAAGATCTACATTTAAGAGGCCCGGGCATTAATGCTGGTAGTATAAACACGGTTCTGACTTTTTCCGCGGTCGCAATATTGATACTTTTTATCGCCAGCATCAACTTTATGAACCTTAGCACGGCTCGCGCCAGTCAACGGGCCAAAGAAGTATCCTTGCGTAAAGTAATGGGAGCTTCAAGGAAAAACCTGATTTTACAATTTATTGGTGAAAGTATTCTGGTCACATTATTTAGTCTACTTCTCGCGCTGGTAATGGTTGAGCTCGCGTTGCCGGCCTATAATGACGTTATTGGTAAAACACTTATGGTCGATTTTGCTTCATCCGATCTTATCAATATTCTTCTTCTTGCCATCACCGCCGGTTTTTTGGGCGGGGTATACCCGGCCTTTATATTGTCGGGATTTCGTCCTGCAGAAGTGTTAAAGGCAAATAAATCAGCCGAAACCGGTGCATCAGTAAGGCTCCGGTCTGCGTTGGTTATAGTGCAGTTCGCCGTATCCATATCGCTTTTTGTCTCAACTGCGGTTGTTTACGGCCAAATGCTATATGCTAAAAGCATGGACCTTGGATATGATAAAGAAAATATGCTGGTTATTCATGATGTTCATAGGGATGCGGCAACAGAAAAACTACCACTGCTTGTTAATGAATTAAGACGGAGCGAAAATGTATCAAATGTCACATGGTCAGATTTTACACCCGGAAGACGACAAGAAAACAATACCACCGTTCGTTCCGAGGATTTAAGTCGCGACGATGCTATTTTACTGGGCAACAGATCAGTAGGCTATAATTATTTCTACACTTATAATATCCAGCTTCTGAGCGGTCGCGCTTATGACCGCGAACATAATGATATTCGCACGTCCTTTGAGTCTGTGAGAGCCGGAAATGGTTATATAAGTTCCATCATAATAAATGAAACGGCCTTGCGCAGACTTGGACTTGGAAGCCCGGAGGACGCGATCGGAAAAATTTTATACAGAGGAATGGGTGATGATCTCGAAATGGTCTTCAGCGTAATAGGCGTAGTACCGGACATCCATTTCGATAGTCTTAAAGCGCAGATACGTCCTGAAATGTATGTGCTTCGCCATGAAAATGCCTCACATATTTCTGTCAGATTTAACGGCGATCCTCAGTTAATATTAGAGAAAGCACGTACGCTTTGGGAACAGGAAGTTCCCAGCGTACCGTTTAGTTATGATTTTGCCGAAGACGCTGTGGCTGAGCAATATAGAACCGAAGAAGGTGAAGCGACTATGTTTGCTGCTTTTTCCGGACTCGCTATTTTAATTGCCTGTCTGGGCCTTTATGGGCTTGCAAGCTTTTCCGCTGAGCGCAGAACAAAAGAAATCGGTATTCGTAAAGTCATGGGTGCCAACGTGTTTGATATTGTGAAGCTACTCTTATGGCAATTTAGTACACCGGTCGTCATTGCAAATCTTATTGCCTGGCCTGTTTCATTTTTCGCCATGTCCATCTGGCTGGAAGGCTTTGTATACCGCATAGAAAGCTTTGTGATTCTAAGTTTTTGTTTGGTTGCAGGTATAGCGGCACTTCTTATCGCCTGGGTCACAGTTGCTGGTAACAGTATGCGTGTTGCACGCGCCAATCCCATCGACGCATTAAGGTACGAATGATGA
>CAXBLS010000045.1:0-23892 GCA_963976585.1 uncultured Kordiimonadaceae bacterium | reverse complement strand
CTCGATCATTTCCTGGTAGCGACCAAACGGATCAGAAGATGTTTTTATCATAAAACTGCACTACAAAAGAGCCCCTCGTTATACATTTAATAACCAATATAGTTTATTAGACTAGATATTACCCAACAAAACTGGATAAAAGAGATAAATATGAAAAAAAGCTATGAAATACCAGTATATAATGAAGAGGTGCGTGCTGCCGTTCGAAATAAACAGAACCATGACAGCTTTGAAGCAAGCTGGGCCGACACGCATTTAATTGTTATTCGGGCCCACACCGCTGACGAAGCCGTAAACATCTGTCGCCGCAAGCATCCGGAAAAAATGGGGTTTGTCCTCGGCGATGTATCAGAAGCAATCTAATTATATAATCAAGCCAAGTACGTTATGAACAGAGCCCCTATAAAAGAAACCAGAAATACCAATATCTACGAAGTGGTCATGTATAATACTGAAGTTCGACAGCTCGTCGAATTTGACGAATCGCACCCAAGGTGGGACGATGGTTGGGCCGATAGTCGTTATATCGAACTGCCAGCCCTTAATATCAGAAGCGTTATAAGAAAAATACGGTCCAAATACCCCCGTCGCAGAGGATTTAAAATCACCGCCATCACGGAAATACCTGAGTTTACCTATGACAAACGTGAGAAATTTTAACGGTATTTTAAAGTCTATTTTTACTAAATTTTTAGGTATATTTTTACACTTTTAACACTTTTCAATACTATAGTTAAACAAGTTTTAATTGAGTATTAAGTGAGTAAAAAACATGTCTAAAGAACACCATATATTTGAATTTTCCCTTTACAATAGTGAAGTACGAGAACTTGTCCAAATGGATGAAAGACACTCGAAACTGGATGATGGCTGGGCCGAACAACGCTATATTCAGATCAGCGCCGTGAACGAAGCGGAGGCAACTCAGAAGCTAAGGCGTCGATATCCGGAAAATAAAGGTTTCGTCATTTCGAGTATGACCAAATTTGCTGATTAACTGAACGCTATTTCAAGTGATGTATCCGGTGTGAGTTCGGGCAGTATCTCAAGCAAGTCTTCCTTATTTAGAGACACGCATCCTTCTGTTCCAAGATAGTCGCGATCATCAAGATCTTTTGCCACATGCATAAATATTGCGCTGCCTTTTCCAGGCGCAACTGGCATGTCATTGTAGCCAAGAACCACAATCACATCATAAAGGTCGTCATCACGCCAGAGCCGTTCAGCACTGGCGTGATAGGGTAACATTACGGATCTATTGTAAGCTTCATCATTTGGATCATCGCACCAGCCATCTTCTTTAAGGGTCGCCATCAGCGGAACCTGGCTATAGATTGGCTTTCGTAGTTTATCATAGCGATAGTAAATACTACGCAGGGCAAACTTGCCAACAGGACTTTTATCATCCCCCTCCGCTTTTTGCGAAATTACGCCGGCTTTACCAAGAGCACATGGATATGTTTTTGATCCGATTTTCAAGAGGCCGCGCGACGGGTTTTCAGATGTTGGTGTGACAAGAATTTCCATAATGTGATACCGTTTATTATTCATTATTTATCAAGATCGTTTATTTCACGGTGAAGATTATATTGTGGCGACGTGACATGGGCTTCTGCCGCACGTAACCTACGCTCTATATCGCGAAATTTGTATCGAATATCGCGAACTGTATTGGAAGGCTCGGTTCTTACCGATTTCCAAAAATCACCTTCTTTTTTATTTTCATACATATCCTGTGGTTTGGGGTCTAGGAAATATGCCAGGACCACATAACAAATCAGAACAAATATAAATCCACTGAAAATTGCACATATCACAGCAGCTATCCGCAGTACCATGGGATCAATGCCAAAATAGTCGCCGAGACCGGCACATACGCCAGATACTTTTGCATTCTTTTTATCAAGATAGAGTTTCTTATAGGGTGGTGTGGTGTGGTTTTTATACATTATTTATTCCTCCATTCGGGAGATTCCACGTCGAGTATTCGCTCGATATTAACAAGTCTGCTTTCAATGCGTTCCGCACTTTCCCATAACTCCCCGAGGATATTTTCATCTTCGTTGGATATGGTTTTGGTTGATTTCCACCGGGTTGAATAATGAAGAAATATCCAAAGCGGTGCCACAATCACCATAAATAATATTGCTACGACTTCAGTCATTTTTGATCCTTTCTATATCCTGATTTGCTCAGGATACACCTTTTATTATTTTTTTGCAGCTTTGCTTTCGGCCTTTGCGAACTTCTCTTTTAGTTCGGCCAGCTCGTCTGCTACTTTTTCGTTGGCTTCAAGATCAACAAATTCTTCGTGAAGTGTTTTTTCCCGGCCCAGTTCGGATGCTTCAACACGGCTTTCGGTTTCCTCAACCCGCTTTTCCATCAGCGTAAAACGGTTCATGATATTTTCGATACGGTTATCATAAAGTTTCGATCTCACGCGGAGCTGCGACGTGGCGGAGCTTTGACGCTCAAGAAGTGACTTTTGCTTCTGCTTTGCTTCTTTAATTTTTGCTTCAAGCGATATAATATCAGCCTCATATTTCTTAAGTGCCTCTTCTAAAGGAGCACGGTCCTGCTCCAATTCATTAGCGATGTCCACCAATTTTGCTTTTTCAATGAGTGCTGCATTTGCGAGATCCTCTCTGTTTTTGCTTAGGGCAAGCTCAGCCTTTGCGTACCAGTCGTCCTGTACTTTATTAAGGCGGCTTATGTGGCGGTCAACTTCCTTACGGTCTGCGATAACACGTGCGGCGGAAGAACGAACCTCAACGAGAGTGTCTTCCATTTCCTGTATCATCATGCGGATCATTTTGTCCGGATCCTCAGCCTTATCAAGGATGTGGGTAATATTTGAATTGATTATGTCGGTCAGGCGAGTAAAAATGCCCATTGTTGTATCTCCAAAAAATTAATTGCCCCTACTATGGGCCTTCGCACCCTTACTTTGCACAGAGCATGCCAATTTTGACAATTTCTCATAACTCTTTGTAATATTTATATTTTCGAGAATATTATAAACTTATTGCAGTTTCTAAAATATAGGTTTTTTTATTATTAATTAGCGTTTTTCACTAATTTTTGGTATTTTTTCAATATGAAAAGAGAACAACAGATTATTATCGGTGAAAGCCCTTCCTTTCTGGAGGTAATCGAACAAACCAGCCGGGCGGCCAGTCACGACCGGGCTGTTCTCGTCATCGGCGAGAGGGGAACAGGTAAAGAGCTCATTGCCTCGCGCCTTCATTTTCTCTCCCCCCGTTGGGAACAGAACTTTGTTCAGGTCAATTGCGCCGCCCTTCCAGATACGTTGCTCGAATCTGAACTGTTTGGGCACGAGGCTGGCTCGTTCACCGGTGCCGCAGGAAAACGTATCGGCCGCTTTGAAGAAGCAGACGGCGGCACCTTGTTCCTCGATGAAATAGCCACGACCTCACCCTCCGCACAGGAAAAAATTCTCCGCATTACCGAATATGGTACCTACCAACGATTGGGAAGCAATAAGACGCTGAGTGCTGATGTGCGGATCATCGGCGCAACCAACATTGACCTTCCGGCTGCGGCTGATCTTGGTGACTTTCGCCACGACCTACTTGACCGGCTTGCTCTTGATGTCATCACTCTTCCTCCTCTGCGGGCACGAAAAGAAGACATCATTATTCTCGCAATTCATTTTGGTCAGAAAATTGCCCAGGAACGGGGATGGGAATCGTTTCCGGGATTTTCGGGTGATATGACCGAAAAACTCATAGGCCATAGCTGGCCCGGCAATATTCGCGAGCTTAAAAATGTGATCGAGCGCGCATGCTATTATGCTGAAGATGAATTCGAAGCAATAAACCATATTGTCCTTGATCCGTTCAGATCCCCCTATCGGCCTCAATCATCCCCGAAGAGAGAGGTTTTTGCTTCCCAACCTCACGAGCCCACCGCCGAGCATGGGCCGACTGACTATCACAAAACACTCAACACTTTCGAGAAAGAGTTATTGCAAAGTGCCCTAAAGGCCAATAAATTCAATCAGCGTCAGGCCGCAGACTATTTAAACCTAAGTTATCACCAGCTCCGGCATCAGCTCAAGAAACATGCCCTTCTGGGATAGGAGAGAATTATGAAGATAGGCATACTCACCAGTGGCGGCGATGTTCCCGGCCTTAATGCCTGTATAAAAGCCATTACCGAAGGCGCTGAGAAAAACGGCTGGCAGACAGTTGGCATCAAACGCGGATGGAAAGGCCTTTTTGATTATAATCCTGATGGCGACCCAGCAGAAAACAGCCTGCTTTCAATGCCATTGAGCTCCGCGGAACTGCGCGGTATAGAAAATATCGGCGGCACCATTCTTCACACATCAAGGTTTAATCCCGTTCAGATCGACGAGGCCTTCCTGCCGGATTTTCTCCTCGGACATGTCCCGCAGTCCACGTTTAAAGAAGGCACCTTTGATTGTACCGATCATGTTCTTAAAGTGCTGGCGGCAATGGAAATAGACGTTCTTGTGCCGATTGGTGGTGATGGTTCGCTCCGTTTCGCAGCGCATCTCAGCAAACAAAAATTTCCAGTAATCAGCATTCCAAAAACTATGGACAATGACGTGAACGGCACCGATTACTGCATTGGCTTTAGCACTTGCGTCACCCGCTGCGTTGACAGTATCAATAAAATTAAAAGCACCGCCGCCAGCCATGAACGCATCGCCATTATTGAACTTTTCGGCCGCCATAGCGGCGAACCGGCCCTGCTTTCCGGTCATATCGCTGCCGCCGACCGTGTGCTGATCCCGGAGGTCCCCGTTGATCTTGAACGTTTCAGTGATTTGATCATCGCCGACCGCGAAGAAAACAGTGATAACTATGCCATCGCCGTGGTCGCCGAAGGGGTGCGGCTAACGGGTGGTGATAATATCTATCAAGGACGGACCGATCACTACGGCAATGAAAAGCTCGGTGGTATCGGCGAGATAATTTATGATCACCTGCGCACCAACCATAATGCCAGTGTCCTCACCCAACCGCTTGCATATTTGCTCAGAAGCGGCGAGCCGGACGCGCTTGATAAACTGATATCAATAAATTTCGGTGCCATGGCCATTCAGATGATTGAGCAGAAGAATTTTGGCAAACTAACGGCTATCGTCGATGGCAATTATGAAGTTACAAATAACGACTGTGTCCTTCGCGAACAACCAAGCCTGATCATCGAGAACCTCTATGACATAGATAACTACCGTCCAGACATCAAAAACATCCTCGGAAGGCCGATGTATTTATAACTCGGACAGTTTCGCCTCGTCGTAGATATCTTCAACGTCAACCACAAAGAAGAATTCATTGCTCCGGATGGCGCGGCGGAAGTAGCTTTCGTTCTGGCCGCTAATGTCATACCACAGGGTTTCAAAGGCCTGGGCGAAGGCGAGAAGCGGAAAACGGAAGTCTGTGCCAAGCCTGAGGTCATTCATAGCATCAAGAGCAATGATTTTACTTTTTTGCTGCTCCACCGTCATCGGATGAGAATAAAGGCGGCCAAAATGATTGGCGCCCCGTGGTGTCGGTGGTAATGAAATAGTTGCGCCAGCTTCGCCGTAAGGAAAGCGTTCATTAAAGACGACCTGATGATTTGTATAGAGCAGTAACGTCCCATCATGCCTGTCAATTTGCTTGAGCGCCTCAACCAGCGCATGGGTGGTATATTGATGATCGCTGTGCATATCCAGCTTTGGTGACGGGGTGATGATAATATCCGGCTTAATTTCATTGAGCAGATAAACCATATTTCCGACAAGCGAGTCCCAATTGTTAATGCCAACAAGGCCGTCCGCCAAACTTGACGAATTTTGCCTGCGAAAGGTATCCATATCAGAAACGTCCGTATAGCGGCCAGAAGCGATATAGCTGCGGTCAGCTTCCATTTTTTTAAGGCGCGCATCATTATAGCCAAGGTTTAGTATTTTTTCAGGATGAACGCCGCCCAGCATTGGCACCGTCAGACTGTTCCAGGTTCTTGCTTCCCCTTTTTTAAGATAGTGAGCGACCGGATCATCGTATATTTCGTCGTACATGAACGGGCCAGCGTCGCCAGAGGTCACCGTGACCACATACACATCATCATGCTCGCTATAAAGCCCATATGCCGCTATTTCAGCATCGTCGGGATGGGGAGCCAGCACCAATACTCTTTTGCCGTCAAGTTCGATATTTTCAAACTGGATCAGTTCTACTGCACCGTTTGCCACCGATATATTATTCCCCGTGAGGCTGAGTTTAGCGGCACCCTTTTCAATAAATTTGCTGATGTTCAAATATCTTATGCCGGCGGCACCATGCTCAAAGTATTCAAGTTCCGTCGACAATCCGTCTGAAACTTCAACAAATGGCCTATATATATTCCCCGCCAGTGCAGAGCTTACCGATATCTTTAAAAATGATGATTTATTGCCCGGCTCGTGTTGCGGTAGTTGTAGCGACCCGCCCTCCAGTATAAGGGATGTGATGGCGGCCTGCTTATCCGCAAAGTCATAAGCATGATCCGCCTCAACATTATAATTATAAAGTGCTGTTCTGCTAAAATACATGAAGCACAGAACCGCAACAAAGCCACATCCAATAATAACCAGTATTTTTTTGAGCATACCCGATCGGCCGCAGCCGCTCCCCTGACCTAAATTGTTTAAAATAATGCTATGATAAAATCGCGTCTAGGTCACGAAATTTAATTTCAAGGGATAATTTTTAGGAAAAATGGAGCGGGCGAAGAGATTCGAACTCTCGACATTCACGTTGGCAACGTGATGCTCTACCACTGAGCTACGCCCGCATATCCACGATATGCATACAACAAACCGTTGTCTGTGAAGGGGAATATACGCAACAATTTTTGAATTGCAAGCTCAAATTCAAAAAAAATTTGATTGGCTCAGGCGCAAACAACGGCTATAAATTTTCTCTGTAACATCCTTTTAATTTCAAAGAATTAACATGACTGCAACAGAAGACGACTTATTTGCTTTACTGGACGAACTGGAGATAAAGACATCCACTTTTCGCCATCCCCCGCTCTTTACCGTTGAAGAGTCGCAGTCCTTACGCGGAGAAATTCCCGGCGCACACTGCAAAAGCTTGTTTTTAAAGGATAAAAAAGATAACTTCATTCTTGCGGTTATGCTTGAAGACAGGCGGCTGAATATGAAGGCATTGTTTAAATCCGGCGGCCTTAATGTCGGACGCCTGAGCTTTGCCAGCGCCGAACGGATGATTGATATGCTCGGAATCACGCCGGGATCGGTCACACCTTTTTCATTGATCAATGTTGACCATCAAGAGCTAATTGTTGTTTTGGATAAAGCCATGCTGGCCTTTGATTATCTTAATTATCATCCCCTTCACAACGAAGCAACCACAACCATACACAAAGACGATTTGATAAAATTCATTGAACATTTGGGCTTCAAGCCTACCCTTATCGACTTTGATCAACTTTAACAGAGAATAAACATGCAGCAACAGGGCAATAATTCCCCCCACATTATTGATGTCGACATGGCAGGATTTGTGGAACAAGTCATCGAACAGTCAACGCAAGTGCCAGTGATCGTTGATTTCTGGTCTCCCAGAAGCGAGCAGTGCAAGACACTGGTCCCAACACTTGAAAAGGTCGTCAGCGATGCCGCAGGTGCGGTCATCCTAGCCAAAGTCAATTTTGATGAAGCCAGAGAAATAGCCGCGCAGATGCAGATCCGGTCAGCTCCGACCGTGGTAGCCTTTGTTGATGGCCGCCCGGTTGATGCCTTTGCTGGTGTCAAATCCGAAGGTGAAATTCGCGCCTTTCTGGAAAAAGTCGCACCCGGCATGGGCCCTTCTGAAATTGATCAGATACTGGCCCTTGCCGACGATGCTTTCGAGGCAGGCAACCTAGAAGAGGCAGGCGGTGCTTATTCACAAGCGCTCCAGCTTGATGAAACAAATGCGGCGGCAACAGCCGGGCTTGCACAGTCTCTTATTAAACTGAGTGACCTTGAAAATGCAGGTCATGTACTAAGCGGCGCTTCAAATCCAGATGACCCGGCCATTGCCGCAGCGAGAGCGGCCCTTGAAACCGCATTGCAAATTGGCGACATCGGTGACATTGATACATTACGGGCTGCCGTGGATAAGAATGCAGATGATCATCAGGCCCGCTTTGATTTGGCGCTCGCCCTTTGGGCCACAGAAAAACGCGACGAGGCAGCAGATCAACTGCTCTATATAATCGCTGCGGATAAAGAATGGCAGGAAGATGGGGCGCGTAAACAACTTATCAAATTTTTTGAGATGGCAGGGCCGATGGATCCGTTTACGGTCGCGGCGCGCAGAAAACTATCAAGCCTGTTGTTCTCTTGAGCGTTACACTGTGAAAAAATTACCTAACCATATTCCCTTATTTCCCCTAACGGGCGCAATTTTGTTGCCCAAAGGTCATTTGCCGCTCACACTATTTGAGCCACGATACCTAGAAATGATTGAAGCCGCCCATGATGGCGATAAGGTGATCGGTATGATCCAACCACAACGCACTAATATCTCATCGGATCCAACTGACAATGATCTATTTGGCACAGCCGACCAAGGGCGCGATCTCTACAATGTTGGGTGCGTTGGGCTGATAACCGAAATGGAAAAGACTCAGGACGGTCGTTATTTTGCAGTGCTAACCGGCGTGAGGCGGTTTGAAATCATCGAAGAGCTGCCGCTTGAGCGGCCATTTCGCGAGGCGCGGATCAGTTATGCAAATTATGGCAACGATGGTGACGAACAGTTTGGGCGAGACACAAAATTAAGACAGCAGATTATCAAAAAACTTGCCCAATATTTACAGCGCCTTTCGCTGAATATTGATTTGCAATCATTTGATGATTTGAAGGATGAAGAACTGATAAATTCCCTGGCAATGATATGCCCATTTGATGCAGCAGAGAAACAACTGCTCGTAGAGGTTCCCACTTTAGAGGAACGTACACACCTTATGATAAAAATTATGGATTTTAATCTCAGCAAACATGCTATATCATCACAGGATAATATTCACTAGGACGGGCCGCAATGACAGATAAAAGCGACGACAAGAAAATCAATTACGGAAAGCTTGACCCAAGATTGCTTGACGTGCTTGCCTGTCCTGTCACAAAAAGCACCCTAACCTATGATGAAGAAGCGCAGGAGCTGATAAGCAAAAAAGCAAAACTTGCTTTTCCAATCCGTGACGGAATTCCAATTATGCTGGTTGACGAGGCGCGGGAACTCGACTGACCCTCAATCCAGAATTCTTAACGCTCCCGCCTCAACCACGATATTGATATCATCAGATACAAGCGCCGTCTTTTTTAACAATCATACTCAAAGACTAGAGCACAATTGTATGCCAATCAAAATATCCTTTTATAAAGGAACGCCACGCAATAACTTTGGCAGCTTGCCCACCGTACCGCGCGCATGCTGCATAAAAAACTTTTTCACGGGTGGCATTTCCTCAACGGCCGCGATGCCCGCGCGCCTTGCAAATGTGATAATCGGATTGTCATTTGAAAAAAGCCGCGTAAGTCCGTCCATCCCTAGGGCGAGAATATTATTATCGGCGCACCGCCAGCGAACATATCGCTCAAGCACCAGTTCAGAGCCAATATCGCCGCCCAGCCGGTGCGCATCAACCAGCACTTCAGAAAGTGCCGCAATATCCCGCAGGCCAAGATTAAAACCCTGCCCAGCGATTGGATGAATGCCGTGGGCCGCATCGCCAATCAGGCAAAACCGTTCGCCCGTATAGTCATCAGCGAGTTGCATGGTTAGCGGATAGGACCAACGAAGCCCAAGTGATTTTACCTCTCCTAAAAAATCACCGAATTTTTTCTCTAGCTCTGCATTAAATGATCGCTCTGGCAGTCCCATGATGGTTTTTGCCCGCTCAGGCGGTTCGCACCAGACAATAGACGAGCGATTATTTTGCAGTGGCAATATAGCAAACGGGCCACTGGCAAAGAATTTTTCATGGGCAATGCCCTGATGGTCAAGTTCATGCGCTACGGTCGTGACAATGCCAGTTTGATTATAATCCCAAACTCTTATTTTAATGTCATTTTGCTGACGAAGTGTCGAGCCGCGGCCTTCAGCACCAATCAATAAAGCCGCTTCAATGGTCATGCCGCTTTCCAGCGTCACTGTAACATGGCCAGGAAAATTTTCTGTTTTACTGATCTTATCTGGTGCGCACAAAGTTATATTTTCATGGTCTTTAATAGCATCATAAAGCCCTGCGCGAATGTGCCTAACCTCCACCATCTGGCCAAGTGGCCCATCGCCTAGTTCAGTTTGATCGAAATGTAAAAATACCGGACTGTCGCCGTCTGTAACATGGATTTCATTTATGGCCTGAGCCTCCATGCCGATTTTATCCCAAAGCCCGATGGTTTTAAGCATCACGTAAGGCGCGTAGGAAATGGCATAGGAACGCCCATCAAATTCATCGCTAAGCGATTCTTCCACATCCAGCGTATCAACAATGATCACTTTCAAGCCCTGGTCCGCAAGCGCAAAGGCGAGCGTCATACCGACAACACCAGCACCTGAAATTAGCAAATCTGTTTTTACCATTTTAGACCTCTCTATTACGCATCCATTATAAAAGTGCTCGTACCAAGGTGCAATTACATTCGCCATTATTGTTGAAAGTGCCAACTGCCAGGGCCACCGACTAAGTTGCCTATTATTTGTTCAATGTTCTTTTTGTTTGTAAAGTTGCTCATTATTTAGTCATAAATATATTTCCCAGAGTCTCAATCCCCCAAAAAGTGGCTGTTCTTGGCCATTTTGTGAACTGGCACACTTCTTGATGATAACGAATGGAATTTAATTGCAGTAAGGGAAGAAATTGTGGAAACACTACAAAGCGGAACCGACGTCTTTTTTATATTAATCGGTGCAATCTTAGTATTTGCAATGCATGCAGGCTTTGCATTCTTGGAGGTGGGCAGTGTCCGTAAAAAGAATCAGGTTAATGCCCTGGTGAAAATCATCGCCGATTTTGCGGTCTCGTCGGTCGTCTATTTCTTCGTGGGCTATTATATCGCCTACGGCGTCAACTTCTTCGGTAGTGCTGATGTCATCAGCGGACTTTCCGAAGGGTCCTCTTTTGCTGCGAATGGTTATGATCTGGTCAAATTTTTCTTTCTTATGACATTTGCTGCCGCGATACCGGCTATTATTTCGGGAGGCATAGCAGAGCGGAGCCGGTTTAAACCACAACTGTTTGCCACTGCAATTATTGTTGGCCTCATTTATCCGGTCTATGAAGGGATGGTTTGGGGCGATTTACTGAGCTTCCAAAAAACCATTATCGACTTATTTGGTTTTCCTTTTCATGATTTTGCCGGATCTATTGTTGTTCATGCTGTCGGTGGATGGCTTGCTATTGGCGCGGTTATCATCCTCGGCGCTCGAATGGGTCGTTATAGAAAAGATGGCACACCTCTTGGTATACCGCCATCCAACATTCCCTTTCTTGCCCTTGGATCCTGGATTTTATGCATTGGATGGTTTGGTTTTAACGTCATGAGCGCACAAACTGCCGCCGCCGCAAGTGGCCTCGTGGCAGTAAACAGTTTAATGGCTATGGTTGGTGGCATTCTTACAGCACTGATTGTCGGCAAAAAAGATCCCGGCTTTGTTCATAACGGGGCATTGGCTGGTCTTGTTGCTGTCTGTGCCGGATCCGACATCATGCATCCATTAGGTGCACTGGTGGTTGGCGGCACTGCTGGGGCCATGTTTGTGTATGCATTTACGCTTTGTGGCAACAAGTGGAAAATCGATGACGTTTTAGGTGTCTGGCCATTACATGGAATCTGTGGTCTTTGGGGTGGTCTTGCTGCAGGCATTTTTGGTCAAGAAGCTCTTTGGGGCCTTGGTGGTGTCTCGTTCGGTGCTCAACTCGTCGGATCTCTTACGGGCGTATCGATAGCCACTCTGTCTGGCTTTGTTGTTTTTGGACTGCTGAAAAAAACTGTCGGGTTCCGACTTTCACAGGAACATGAATATATGGGTGCCGATCTTGCCATTCACAAAATCAGCGCAACTCCAGAAGATGATTTTGGCTTAAGATAAGTCTGTATTTGACGTCATGACGTCATCTTTTTGTAAATAAAGTGATTTTTTCATATATTTAAGGTCAATATAGCCATATATTTGCCTTGTTCTATCACATAATGGTATTGTATTTTAACCATGCTTTATGTCAGGAAAACTTAGGGAAGATCATTGGCGAGCAGACGCAACACAATAAAAAAATCAGCGCGGAAATCTCTGTTACCTGCTTCGGTAACCGAATTTCTTACTAAATTGCTTATTCGTATTTGGGGAATTGTCCTGATTGCGACTTTTGTTGCAGCCGCTGTCGCCTTTTTCAGCTATGACGTAAATGATCCAAGCTGGAACAATGTTGTCGAAGGAACGGTTACCAATCTGCTCGGACGACCCGGCGCTTACGCGTCAGACGTTTTCATCCAAAGCCTCGGCCTTAGCGCTTATATTCTCGTCCTGCCGTTTTTTACCTGGGGTTGGCGGGTTTTATCCTTAAAAGGCCTACCTTTAATATTTATGCATCTTCTCATGCTACCGTTTTTAGTGATGGCCGCTGCACTCACACTTTCGACGCTGCCGATACATGATAGCTGGCCTCTTGAAAATGTTGGTCTGGGCGGATTTTTAGGTCAGATGCTATTTGGCTATGTGCAAAGTTTCATTGCCTGGGTAGGTATCGATTTTTATCCCTTACTCGTCGGCGGATTGTTTGGCATACTGACACTCATATGCTTTTCCTATACCGCTGGACTGGAAAGAGGAGAATGGCAAGCCATTTATACTGGCGCTAAACTTGGCATTATAGCACTGCTCGCAAAAATAATCGCTCTTGTGCTAGGCATCAAAGGTCTGTTTGCCAAAAGAGCAAAAACAGCAGCAGGCACTGAGTTCGACGTCAGCCGCACTAAAGCAAAGGGACGAAAAGAGCCCTTGATGCGAAAAAGTCCAGACAAGGAAAAACGAGACATTCCTATTGTTGATCCGGAAAAGAAGGCTGTCAAGGCAAGCAAACGCGAAACCATTGAACGCCAACCGATGCTCGATATTATCACTAGCGGCGAATTTGCCCTGCCGTCACTCAGCTTGCTCGCGGCACCAAAACCGCTTAGCGACAAGGAACGCTTAACTCATGACGCGCTGCAGCAGAACGCCCGAATGCTTGAGGCTGTACTTGATGATTTCGGCGTTAAGGGCGAGATCACCAAAGTGAGGCCTGGCCCGGTGGTTACTCTATATGAGCTGGAGCCCGCACCCGGCACAAAATCCTCTCGCGTTATCAACCTAGCCGATGACATTTCCCGCTCCATGAGCGCAACATCGGCCCGTGTCGCCGTGGTTTCAGGGAAGAATGCCATCGGTATCGAACTACCAAACAGTAAACGAGAGATCGTTTCTTTGCGCGAAATCCTGTCGTCCGGTGTTTATGAAGACAGCAAAGCCAAACTTCCCATGGCCCTTGGTAAAGATATCGGCGGCGATCCCATTGTTGCCGATATAGCATCCATGCCGCATCTCCTGGTTGCTGGCACCACCGGTTCCGGTAAGTCTGTGGCCATAAATGTAATGATATTGTCGCTTATTTATAAACTCACCCCTGCAGAATGCCGCCTTATAATGGTTGATCCCAAAATGCTGGAACTTTCCGTCTATGACGACATTCCCCATTTGCTGACGCCGGTGGTAACAGACCCCAAAAAAGCCGTGGTCGCGCTAAAATGGGCCGTTCGCGAAATGGAACATCGCTACCAGAACATGGCCAAACTACAGGTAAGAAACATCAGCGCTTATAACAAGCGCCTCGAAGAAGCACGGCAAAAAGGCGAAAGCATCATCCGCAAAGTACAGGTGGGCTTTGATCCCGATAGTGGAAAACCCATCTATGAAGAAGAAAGCCTTGATCTAACCCCACTGCCGATGATCGTGGTCATTGTCGATGAAATGGCTGACTTGATGCTGGTCGCTGGTAAAGATATTGAAGCCCTTATTCAGCGTCTCGCGCAGATGGCCCGCGCCGCAGGCATTCATTTGATCATGGCGACGCAGCGACCGTCCGTGGATGTTATCACTGGAACCATCAAGGCGAATTTCCCGACTAGGGTCGCTTTCCAGGTCACCTCAAAAATTGACAGCCGCACCATTTTAGGCGAGCAGGGCGCGGAACAACTTCTGGGTATGGGCGATATGCTGCATATGGCACCGGGTGGGCGCATCACCCGTGTTCACGGCCCCTTCGTTGATGATACTGAAGTAGAGCGTGTCGTAGAAGCCCTGAAAAAACAAGGCAAACCAGATTATCTAACCAACATTGTTGAAGAACCAGACGAGGGGTTCGATAGTGACTTCCTGCAAAATTCGCAAATGACCCCAAATTCTGGAAAACCAAGCGGTGATGAACTATATGACCGGGCAGTTGCTATCGTGGCGCGGGATCAGAAAGCATCGACCAGCTACATACAGCGCCAGCTTCAAATTGGTTATAACCGCGCCGCCAATATCATTGATAAAATGGAGCGCGAAGGCGTCGTCAGCAGCGCAAACCACGTTGGCAAACGTGAAGTGCTTGTCGGTGATCATTCGGAAGATTCCTGATCCCCATAAACCGCGATCATCAACCGACGTAAAATGGGAAGCATATCCGCCTCGCTTTGATCTTCTTTAAAATAACCTGTGTAAACAACAACTGTATCTTTGTCCGGATTGACGAGAAGACCCTGTCCGGCCCACCCTCCTTTATAGAAATCATTATTGTCATAGACCTCATCCCACTGGTAAATTGGGTAACGGACATCATCGTCAAGCTGTCCGGCCTCACGGGAACGGTCAAACAATTTCTCGTTTCCGCCAGTTTTAAGAAGCTCAATAAATCTATCCGACATTATTTGCTCATCAGATACCGTTTCATAGCTGGGTGTAAAGAGAAGGCCAAATCGCGCCACATCCCGCACACGAGCAAGCAACCCGCCGTGAGCAATTGGCACGCCGTAACGCGGAGCTAGAAATGATGCATCACTTTCCGCGCCAATTTTACTCCAAACTTCTTTGGTAACCGCATCCTGATAAGGTAGTCCTGTTATCTCCTCAATCAACCAGGTTAAAAGAAATGTATTGGCGCCACTATATTGAAAATCAGTTCCTTGTTCGGTGTAGCGGGGCGCTTGGATAGAAGCCATTAATTCGTAGGGATTATCAGGGGAACTTTCGTCAAAATGACCATCCCCCACCGTCATGGAGTATTGATAATAACAACTTTCCTTGTCCACATACTCTTCAGCACATGAAACGCCCGTCGCCATATCAAGAACATTGCGAATCTTTACACCCTCGTACGAGGACCCTTTTAGTGCTGAAATATAATAATCAATAGGCTTTGAGACATCAACCTCACCGCGGTCCTCCAATATAGCAATAACAGAGGAGGCAAAGACCTTGGCAACGGACCAGTAAACTGGTTTTTCGTATGGTTCTTGTCGCGGATATGCTTCATAAGCGACTTTCCCCTTATGAAGGATCACCAACCCCATTACAGTGGTATTATCACTTTTGAGAAACTCTTCAAAATCCATCAAACCTTCCGGTGTTTCAACCTGAAATGAGCCAATCTCTGGATTCTCATCCCGTTCCAGCATTTTAACAGGCCCGTCGCGGTATAGGTTTACTGTTGGCATAAAACGGTGTAGGTTTTTAAAGTTCCACGCCATGTCCTCACCATTTACTGTCCACCAGATACCATCCCTTGGAAGGCGCAATATCTGATCACGGGTTTCATTCACAGTTGATGACGAGCGAAATTCTTTAGAAACTCTATCAGAATTGTCCTGCTCACAAGCAGGAAGTAACAGTAGAGCGACAATGGTTACTAAAATAGATTGTGTAGATCTCAATGAGGGCCCCCTCCGCTGCAAGTTATGATTATTTTAATTTATATTGTCTAATTTCTACCGTAATGTACTACTACAGTTGCTTTAAGAGCAACCCGCATTATTTGATATAGGAATGGTATGGTCCAAATGAATAGAAAGTTTTTTACTATAGTATCTATTTCTATTGCCTGCGCTTTTTCAAGCCACGCATATCAGGAACCCGTTACTTCAAGCGAAGAACCAAAAGCCAAAATGGTCGATTTTGGCGTTCCGCCGATCGTAATTTCCGGCGAAGACCGTGATAGCATTCTCACAAAAGTTGAAGACAACTTGAATGGTATCAGGTCATTAAAAGCAACTTTTATACAGCGCGGCCCCGAAGGCAACGTTGATGAAGGCACCCTTTTTCTAGAAAGACCCGGTAAAATAAGATTTGAATATGCCAATGATAATCCAATTCTAGTGGTCAGTAACGGCGATATGCTTTCATTCGTTGACTATGAAATTAAGCAAGTGAGCCGCTGGCCCATCGATAAGACACCTCTTGGCATACTTGTTAACGATCAAATTGATCTCAACGACAAAGACATCGAAATTCCTGAGATGATCCGTTTTGCCGGACTGATCAAAATGTCGGTGCTACAACCGGATCAAAAAGATCAAGGCTATATTACGTTGATATTCGAAGAATCGACTATGGAACTGAAATCATGGGAAGTGGTTGATGTGCAGGGCTATACGACCCGTATAGCGCTTGTCAATCCAGAATATAATGTTGCGGTTGACGGCAAGCAGTTCACCTTTAATGACCCAAGGCCTCAGCGAAACCGCGGACCAAGACGGTAATTGCTTTACATATTCAATAATTTTTTCGCCCTCTTGAAATCTCATAATCCATCCCTATATGTATATTATGGATCAGGGCGATATAGCATTTCCGACCTCCCTCAGAAATCTATTTTTCTGATCCTTGGATCAAGAGGTTTTTTCCTTTTTCCCCTCCCTCTTGTTCCAATAAACTGAAGCTTGACCCGGCCAGTTATCTGGCCGGGTTTTTTATTGTCAATTATTCTTGTGGATAACCACCGATCAGACTAATTTGCATCTAAGAGGAATTTTTATGACAGAAAATAACGAAGACGAATTTGATGATTTCAACGTCAGTGAGGAATATCCCACATTGATGCAAGTCGCACGATTTGCCGATCTTATACAAAAGACGAACTGGTTTCATCATATCGGTGAAGAATTAAGCGGTGAAACCATCAAAACCTCGCGCGACTATCTCGAAGCGCTTGGATTTCCAGAAGGCTATCCAGCTGAAGTTCCCGACTGGCAAGACGCAATTGCCTGCCTAGAGACCAATGACTGGAACAGTCCGGCTTGGGAAGCAGAAGAACAGCTCGCCGCATCGCTAATTACTGAAACCCTTGAATTTATCGAAGAAGATGTGCTTGAGGTCGCCCTGACCAATATCACTGGAAAAGCATCCGAACATATCACTAATGCCGTTGAAAGCGCCTCTATGCGCTGGGGCGTAGAAGATGAAGAACTCCTACGTGCCGCCATTGGTGCGGCCGTGCAGTGCTGCTATCAGGCAGCTCTTGTCATCGCTGCTGGCGAAGAAGAAGAACATCCTTTCGCCCTTAAATTCCGGCTCTATGAAAGTGGTCACTGGCCCCTTGGTGTTGCTGGAAATACCCTCAATATTTTTTAAGTTAGAAGAGCATATATAATGACAAAGATCCGCCTCATCACCTGGAATATAAATAGCGTCCGTGCCAGACTTTCCATCGTTGAAAAGCTTCTCGACCGATATAACCCGGATATCCTGTGCCTTCAGGAAACAAAAGTGCAGGACCATATGTTCCCAACCGATGTATTTGACAAATACGGTTTAAGGCATCACGGCCTCGCTGGCCAAAAAAGCTACCATGGTGTTGCAACACTGAGTAAATTGCCCTTTTCATCAAGTGACCGTATCAACTGGTGCGAAAAAGGCGACGCCCGTCATATCGAAACAGCCTTTGAAAACGGCCTTAAGCTTCATAATTTTTATGTCCCTGCGGGTGGTGACACACCTGACATTGCTCTCAATGACAAATTCGCTCATAAGATGGATTTCCTCGCCGAGATGACCAACTGGTCTCATGAACTGCCGGACGACGGAAAGCATATCATGGTCGGCGACCTGAACATCGCTCCGCTGGAAACCGATGTCTGGTCCCACAAACAACTAGTCAAGGTGGTCAGTCACACACCAGGGGAGTGCAGTGCCTTAAATTCAGTGCAGCAAGCACATAATTGGTTTGATGTCATGCGGCATTTCGTCCCCGAGCCCGAACGACTTTATAGCTGGTGGTCATACCGCGCTCGCGATTGGCGCACCTCAAATAAAGGCCGCCGACTTGATCACATCTGGTGCAGTCAGAGCCTTAAGAATAACATGAAGTCGATGGCAGTGCTGGAAGACGCCAGAGGGTGGGAAAAACCGTCCGACCACGCGCCGGTGATGGTGGATATCGAACTTTAGGCTATTTGTTCTTTTCAAGAATCCCCGTAGCAACATCAACCACATCTTTAGTGAAATTCATCATCTTCTGTCCACCGTCCACTGGCAGAACCGCTCCGTTTATTGACGAGGTCTTGATAAGATGAAAAACAGAGGAGGCGATATCCTCGGCCTTAAGGGGTGTACCAACAAAATTGAGGTGGCTGGCCAGATCAAAATTTTCTTGCGATTGTGTTTCACTGATCAAAGTAAGCCCCGGTGCAACGCCATTTACGCGCACTTTCGGGCTAAAGGCCTGGGCCATCATCTCTGTCGCGCCATAAAGACCAAATTTACTGAGGCTGTAGCTGTAAAAATCCGCATTGAGCGCAAAAACCTTGCTATCAAGAATATTAACGACACTTCCCCGCTCTTCATCCGAAAGCATGTTAAATAATCCACGCGCCAGTTGCATGGGACCGCGTAAGTTTATGTTCATATGATTTGCAAAGCTTGCTTGCGTGAAATCTTCCGCTTGATCAACGGAAAACAGTGAGGCGTTATTGACAACATGCTTCAGTTTATGCCTACTTGCGGCAATATCTTTGATCATTTGTTCAACAGCATCATAGTCGCCAAGGTCACATTGAACACCCTCGCCGCCAGCTGCAAATTCACCCAGCACTTGAGCCGCTTCCTGGGCGCTATTATGATGATGTAGAAAAATGTAAAATCCGGATTGGCTAAGCAGTTTGGCAATCTCTTTGCCAATACGTTTGTTTGCCGCTGTTACCAATACTGCACCCGTCATTCAGCAGCCTCAAGATCGTTTATTGACATATCCGCTCGTTTCCACCACGGCGTATCCGGCCCTCCGTACTTGGCCACAGATATAGCCTTGTCCGGATCGCCTGAAAAAATAACCGTGTTTGTTGGTGTTTCTTCTATTTCAACTCGGTTGCAGCGCATATTTATGCTTTCATGTGCAAGAAACGAATTTATTTTTGCATAAAAACAGGCGGCAAGAACCTCAGTGGTCGGATCGCCCGGCGTGATGAGAATATGTTTGAGGTTTTCCGGTTCATTTTCTTTAAAATAATCTAGAAGCGGATCCTGATTGCTGAGCTGCATACTATGATCAACCGCATTGTCGATCCAATTATGCCAAGTACTTTTTAGTGATTTAAATCCGTTGCTCATGTTGCTATCGCCGTCCAGCGTGTCATCGCCGTTATTGACCAGATGAACTTTAACAAATTCATTATGTCCATGCGGCACAAAGCACTTGCTGTCTTTTAAATTAAACAGCCGGTGGCTCATGCAGTATCGTCGTGTAAAACATATCTCAAACATCATGATGCGCTTGATATAGAATGATTGGCGAAGAGTCTAGTTATTTCCCATGCTATATCCGCCGGATTCTGTGAGTATAATCTTCGCTTTTGAAGGATCCCCCTCTATCTTTTGCCTTAGCCTATAGATATGGGTTTCGAGTGTATGAGTTGTAACATTGGAATTATACCCCCACACTTCATTAAGCAGTTTTTCACGGGAAATCGTCATGCCCTCTGCCCGTTTTAAATACTTAAGGATCGCCGTTTCTTTTTCAGTGAGCCTTATTTTTTCATCAGTTTCATTATTAGTTAGAATTTTATCACCCGGCTTGAACATATAATGACCGACGGGGTAGCTTGCGTCCTCACTGATAAGGTGCTGGCGCAGTTGAGCCCTGATCCGCGCCAGAAGAATGCCAAATTTAAAAGGTTTGGTGACATAATCATTTGCCCCCGCGTCAAGTCCGAGTATGGTATCAGCTTCAGACGCATTGGCAGTCAGCATGATGATCGGCGTGGTGATCCCGGATTTTCGCATCATGCGGCATACTTCTCTGCCATCAATGTCCGGTAGACCCACATCAAGAATGATCAGATCAAATTCATTATCTTTTACCGCCTCAAGTCCAGCCTTTCCGACATCGCATTGCTCGGTTTTAAATTCTTCATGAAAAGATAACTGAAGGGCAAGGTTTTCCCGAAGATCATCGTCGTCATCGACAAGTAATACTGTATAAGTATGGGTCATGCTGCTTTCTCTGTTTTTGTTCTTAACTTCATATTATATAAGTCGTATAACCATATACAATCTAAATAAATGTAATTGAGAGCACAGTGGATAACAATTCCGTGATCAATCAGAAACTTGTCAACGTTGAGCGCGCCGCTTCAGACATCAGGCGCGGCGGCAGCGTTGTCATTGCTGGTGACAACAGTGCCTTACTCGTCACGTCCGCAGAGTTGATTACCGATAGCCGCCTTAAATCCTTCATGGATTTATCAGATGGTGGTGCGCTCATAGGCCTTACCTATAACAGGGCTAATATCCTCAAAATCTCGCCGCGTTCAGGCGATGTCGCGTTGGTTTGTATAAAGGATTATATGAACAGTGGTGTTATTTCCTCAATGGCTGATCCCGCAGACGACCTAATAAAAGTTATGCAGGGGCCATTTCATGTATCTGACCAAGTACCGATGGACGCCCATGATGCTGGCATAAAATTATGCAAAATAGCCAACTTGCTGCCAGCCGCCATTTATTCAACCCCGCTAGATAATGCGGACGAATGGGCGGCAGAAAACAATATCCTCATAGTCGCGGCGTCGGATGTTCTGAACCACTCTTTAAATGATGCTCTTTCGCTTAATATAATCACATCAGCTAGTGTTCCGCTAGCTGGCGCCGAAGCAGCAACTATGGTCGCCTTTCGCCCCGAAGATGGCGGCACCGAACATTTCGCCATTTTAATTGGTGACCCCCCGCGTGACGCACCCGTCCTGACCCGCATTCATTCCGAATGTTTTACTGGCGATCTTCTTGGCTCCCTCAAATGCGACTGCGGCGAACAAATGCGCGGCGCCATTAAATATATGGACGAGGAGGGCGGAGGTATACTTCTTTATCTTGCGCAGGAAGGACGCGGCATTGGTCTCATCAACAAGCTTCGCGCCTATCATCTGCAGGATCAGGGCTTTGATACAGTGGATGCTAATGAACGGCTCGGTTTTCTAAGTGATGAGCGTATTTTTGAGCCCGCAGCGCAGATGCTTAAAAAAATGGGCTACGGTTCTGTGAAACTACTAACCAATAACCCTGACAAGGTCGCGGGGCTGGAAGCCTGTAATATTACGGTAGCGGAACGAGTGTCTCACAGGTTTCCTTCAAACACCCACAACGATCTTTATCTGAAAACCAAGAAAAAGCGCTCCGGCCATTTGCTCTAATTCCGGCACTATTTTAGACCAATAAGAATAAGGCCAATAGCTGATAGCAAGAATCCTATTTTTTGGTTCAAGTTTAATCTTTCGCCAAAGAATAGGAGCGACAACAGCAATATAAAGAACATATCGAGCGAAAAGATCGTCACAACCACACTACCCGGCCCGCCTTTAAGCGCAGCTATATAAAAATATAATCCGCCGTAAGAAACAAGACCCGTTGCGCCGCCGATGATCATTGTTTTCAATTTTGAAACTTTCGCCGGCCACGGCTTTTGCCTATTTATTAAGATCAGAAAGACAAATGCTAAGGCGCAGTATGCGTATGCCACTGCAACAACGAGCACACCAGACAGGCCGGTCTCATTGACCACTTTTAGGCCGCCATTGCGAAATGCCAGCAAAATAATACACGCGATCATTATAAGAAACCAGGTGCTATTGGTCGCTTTTTCATGACCGCCCATTCTTAGGTTTACGATCATCATTGCCGCAAAGAAGAACAGTATGCCCAAACCTTCCTTCCAGCTAATGGCTTCCCCATAGTAAACCGAGGATAAAATGATAACGATAACAATATTTGCCTTTGCAAAGGCTGATGTTAACCCAGCAGGGCCATGACGCATTCCTTGTGAAAAAGCGAAATTTCCTCCCGCAGATCCAAGGCCAACTATAGCCGCCAATATAAAGTAATCAGTGCCGTTAAACTGACTGAGCCTATCAAAACCGTCCATAAAAAAGCAGATAGCCCCCACACTATAAAGGCTGACAAAGAAATAGTTATCATCCGCCAGGTTATGAGCATTCCATTTAAAAAGAATGCCGCCGATGCCAAACATGAGCGCGCCAAGTACGGCCTCTATTATATAAAAATCCAAGCCAGTCTATTCCGCTATGTGCCTTGTGGTTTCGGAAAATTCGTCAAACTCTTCCTGCCAGTCCGATTTGCGGTTAGTGGCACGAACTTCCACTGCGGTTACCTTATATTCCGGGCAGGATGTCGCCCAGTCACTGTTATCGGTGGTGATAATATTCGCGCCCGATTCCGGCATATGGAACGTGGTATAAACCACGCCCGGCTGCATATTCTCGGTAATTTTGGCTTCTAGCACAGTTTCTCCCATACGGCTTTGGATACGCACTAAATCACCGTCGGCAATCCCTCTGTTTTCCGCGTCATGCGGATGAATATCAAGGGTGTCTTTATCGTGCCAGATATTATTCTTCGTGCGCCTTGTTTGCGCACCAACATTATATTGGCTGAGTATACGCCCTGTGGTCAGGATAAGCGGGAACTTGCGGCTTGTGCGTTCTGTGGTCGGCACATATTCGGTGACAATAAAATTGCCTTTACCGCGCACAAAACCGCCAATGTGCATAATCGGGGTGCCGTCCGGTGCCGCATCATTGCAGGGCCACTGAATAGATCCTTTTTCATCAATTTTATCAAAACTAACCCCGGTAAAGGTTGGCGTCAGACGGGCAATTTCATCCATGATTTCGGATGCGTTCGCATAGGACATATCATAGCCCATAGCCCGGCCCAACCGACAGGTGACTTCCCATTCATCCATACCAGTGACCGGTTCCATCACTTTACGCACACGGCTAATGCGCCGCTCCGCATTGGTAAAGGTGCCATTTTTTTCAAGAAATGAAGTTCCGGGCAGGAACACATGTGCAAAACGCGCCGTTTCATTGAGAAAAAGGTCCTGTACAATCAGGCAATCAAGTGCCTTCATCGCCGCTTCCACATGATGGGTATTAGGATCTGACTGGGCCACATCCTCGCCCTGAATATACATGGCTTTATAAGTTCCATCCACCGCAGCGTCGAACATATTTGGAATGCGGTGACCCGGTACGGGGTCGAGTTCCACACCCCAGTCTTTTTCAAACACTGCCCTGACGGCGTCATCGCCCACAGGACGGTAGCCTGGCAGCTCGTGCGGAAACGATCCCATATCGCAGGAACCCTGAACATTGTTTTGCCCCCGTAACGGATTAACCCCCACACCCATTTTACCGATATTCCCTGTCGCCATAGCGAGGTTCGCCATACCGATCACCATGGTTGACCCCTGAGAGTGTTCCGTGACCCCAAGGCCGTAATAAATGGCGGCGTTTCCGCCAGTTTTTACTGCTCGTTTTTGACTGAACATCAA
>CAXBLS010000044.1:0-24329 GCA_963976585.1 uncultured Kordiimonadaceae bacterium | reverse complement strand
CTTTCAATATAGGTGAGGCTTCCGGGTTCAAAGGCGTGACCGCTATGGACGGTTTCGATGCCCATGCAGTTGCCAAACATGGCGTAAATCATATCGTCGATTATGCCGTTTGGGTCAGGCGCACCTTTTTCAAATGGGCTCCAGCGGACGACAATATCCTGATCAGGATCGATGGCTGCGGGATCAGCTGGAACATCGTTTTGATAGAGTGACAAAGCGATGGGCCCTGGATTAAGACTTTCATCACCGTCACGTTCAAATCTTGCCGGCATTTTACGGATATTGCCGTCTGGTGTGTCAAAATTATAATAATATGTATCGTCCGGGAATATTTCGGTAAGCTCTTCAATAGTCATTTTCCGTCCACCCGTAAGATAACGCGCTTGATCATCAGAAAATGGAAGGCCTTCTGACGCTTTACCAGGCCCCGTCAAATAACTGTTCGTCACTGTACCGCCTGCTGTAACGGCCTCTTTGGTCTGGAATATTTCAGCAAAAAATACCGTGTTGAGGAGGTTTAGTGCCCCTGAATGTTCCTGGCGAGTGTTGACGGACTTTCCGATCACCACATAGTCAGCATGATCGGACGGGGCGCCGCCGGAATTTGCGGTACAGCCCACTATTGCTGAGGTGGCTATGAGTACTATAACTTTTTTCATCACTAATTTCCCACTTTCTATTGACCATAGCATGCTTGATCAAAAATAAGAATCCCCTTAAGGTCATTTTATAATATATTCATCACACGATAAGGGGACGATTATGTTACGGGTTTTCGTTGCATTTACCATTATAATTTTCACGGCGTCTGCGAGCGCACAAAGCATTTCTGATTTCACTGATGGCATGGAGAAGAAAGAAGGGTTCTTTGACCTTTATCTCGATCATGAAGAAGGCAATGTTTATCTTGCAGTAGACGGCTTGAAAGAAGATTTTATTTATAAAGTGAGCCTTCCGGGGGCACTAGGATCCAATGATGTGGCGCTTGACCGCGGACAACTTGGTGGTACTAAGCTTGTTTATTTTGACCGCGTCGGAAAGAAAGTCCTGCTACATCAAAAAAATACCCGATATATGGCCACAAGTGATAACCCAAGGGAGGTTCTTGCCGCTGTAAATGCATTTGCACCGTCGATTGTCTGGTCATTTAAAGCGGTCGCGAGCGATGATGATGTGACATTGATTGATATCACGGAAATGATGCTTTCTGATCAGCACCGAAGTGCCGCTAAAATCAAGCGAACAGGACAGGGGGATTTCTCGCTTAATCAGGATAGAAGCTTTGTTGATTTTGAATATGTGAAAACATTTCCCATGAATACGGAACTACAATCGACCGTAACTTTTATGGGGGAAAATCCGGGTGGCTTTGTTCGTTCAGTGGCTGCTAACCCTAATATTATCACTTTGAAACAACGTATTTCTTTTATTGAGCTTCCAGATGACAATTATAAGCCGCGGATGTTTCATCCGGCTATGAGCTTTAATTCAACAGAAGTGGTTGATTACGGAACACCAATTACCGAGGCCATCGAGAAACGGTTTATTTCCCGTCATAGACTAGAGAAAAAAGATCCAGACGCTGCGGTATCGGAAGCGGTTGAGCCGATCATTTATTATATTGATAGTGGTGCGCCGCCGCTTATTCGCCAAGCGCTATTTGACGGCGTAAGCTGGTGGGCAGAAGCGTTCGAGGCGGCGGGTTTTAAAAATGGTTTCCAGGTTAAAATAATGCCAGAAGGCATGGACCCTGATGATGTGCGCTATAATGTGGTCAATTGGGTACATCGTTCGACCCGCGGCTGGTCCTATGGTGCAAGTGTTCGTGATCCGCGTACTGGCGAAATTATAAAGGGTCATGTGACGCTAGGATCACTGCGTTCGCGTCAGGATTTTATGATCGCCAACGCGGTCACTGGCCCTTATGCAGACGGTAAGTCCATTGATGATAGCCTGGCATTGGTGCTGGCGCGAACCCGACAGCTTGGTGCCCATGAAGTGGGGCATACGCTTGGCTTTGCCCATAATTATATTGCCAGCATGTTTGGTGACGATGATGTGATGGATTATCCGCATCCAAAAATTACCGTGGATGACGATGGCAACGTGGACATTGAAACCCCTTACCGCGAAAAAATTGGCCAGTGGAACAAAATTGCTGTTAACTGGGGTTACCGCCAATATCACGACGAGATGTCGGAAGTTTCAGGAATGAAGAATATTATGGAAGACGCATACGCGGCAGGCCATAAATTCGTTGCCGACGGGCCAGATAGTCGCGGGGCAGGTAGTCTTCATGCAGATAGTCATCTCTGGGATTTTGGGCAGGATGTTCTGCAAAGCACCAAAGACCTTTATGAAGTGCGCAAAGTGGCCATTTCAAAATTCGGTTTGGATAATATTGCTGACGGTACTCCGCTTTCACAGCTAGAGGAAACCTTGGTGCCACTTTATTATCTGCCGCGTTTTCAAATTAACGCGACTGCCAAATCGATTGGTGGTATGATTTACGGCTATGAAATTAAAGGCGAAAACCTTGTCCCGCGTCACAGCATCGTTAGCCGCGAACGTCAGGACGCTGCAACTGATATCGTGCTTCAAGCTCTTAGCGCAGATTATTTAACATTGCCAAAAACACTGTTGGATCTGATGCCGCCGAAGGCCTTTGATTACGGTCTTACCAATGAAAGCTTCCCGCGTGACACTGGAGCGGCGTTTGACGCTCTTGCGATGGCGGAAGCACATGCTAATCATACTTTGGGCTTGCTGTTTGAACCGTCAAGACTTGCCCGGATCAATGATCAGAATATACGTGATAATAGTCAGATTAGTCTTGATCGCTATATTGTGAAAGTGGCTGGTAAAACGGTTCTTGCGCCGCGTCTTGATGATCCGCTCAAAGCAGCGGTGCATCGCCGCGTTGGACATGTTTTTGTTCACTATATGATGATGACGGCTGGTAGCACCTCGGCGTCACCTGCCGCTGCAGCAATGACCGGATCGCATTTGAACGGACTTAAAGGAATACTCGAAGACCGCATAGCTAACGATGAAATGACCCGCGAATATAAGGCATTTTATCAGCAGCAAGCGCGCCGTATCGGCTTGTTCCTTGAGGGGGATTATATGCCAAAAGCAAGCGATCTGGCACCAATACCGCCAGGTGAGCCGATTTAACGGCTGTGGTATTTTATAGGATACGGTTAATGATAAGATATTTCATGTATATAACAATCACATTATGCGTGTCTGCGGTATCTCAGGGTCAGGAGGCTAAGCTTTGTCATATTGCATCAGCAGGATTTTATGCGACTGATGGGGTAAATGGTGTTTTACTGGATGCACTTTTTGGAGATGGCATGGATGGCTATGAGGTCGCAAGTGATGAGCTTAATAAGAAGATGGAAAACGCAGAAGGATCGTTCGCAGATGTTCAGCTCGTCTTCGCAAGCCATTTTCACGAAGACCATATGACGGGGAAAGCAATTCTTCGTCACTTGCGCGCCAACAGCAAAGCCGTTGCTGTGATACCGGAACAGGCTCGAACTGTACTGGCCTCATCTGGTATTCAACCGAACGATCAAGCTCAGGTGAATAGTTTTAAATTGCCCATAGGAGAACAGGTGATACCTAAAGATATGCCTTTTCCCGTAACCCTCTTTGGAATAAGTCACGGTGAGGGCAAGCCGATTGAAAATATTGCTATAACGGTCACCGTAGCAGGAAAAACAATCATGCATGTTGGAGATATGGACGCGAAAGAGAAAGATTTAAGAAAAGCGGGGGTAGATAAAGTGGCAGTCGATTACTTACTTATGCCATTCTGGTATATGCTTTCAAAAGAGTCTGCAGCGGAAATAAATAAAATTTTTGATACCAAGAATATCATACCAATGCATTTTACACCCGATAATACCAATTGGATGCAGTCTATGGGCGGGCTAGAAGCGGTTAAACAACGATCTTATTCTTCAGCCAAAAATATCGTTCGTTTAGATGAAGAAATGAAGTGTATTCTGTTAAAGTAGGATGTCGTGGTCCGGATGGATTAAGGTTCTAGTTTAAAATGAGTTTTCGGCGAGAAGTTAACTTTTCCATCCTTTTTTTGCTTAAAGGAGAATTATAATGACTATGGAACAACTTTTGTCCTTTCTGGGTTGGTGTACGGTGCTGAATTGGAGCATGTTGTTGATTTGGGCGGTGATGGTTATGTTTGCGCATGATTTTACCTATAAAGCGCAAACGATGTTTTTTAATATTTCCGAAGATCAATTTGACCAGATCCATTACAAGGCTATGGTGCAATTTAAAGTACTTGTGTTCATGTTTAACTTTATCCCTTATCTGGCGTTAAGGATCATTATGTGAAGCATCTTGTTGCCATCTTAATATCATTGACTATGGCAAGTGGAGCGTACGGGCAGGACGCTAAGTTATGCTATATTGCAGGATCAGGTTTTTATGCCACAGACGGGCAGCGGGGTGTGCTGATGGACGCGTTGTTTGCCGATGGAATGGATGGTGATCCGTTGGCTAGTCAGGCGCTCAATGCGGCTCTGGAGGGCGCGGGCGGTGAATTTACTGACGTTGCGCTCATATTTGCCTCACATATACATGAAGACCATATGAAAGCAAAAGCGATATTACGCCATCTAAGAGCAAATAAGAAGGCGCTTGCTATTTTGCCTGAACAAGCACGGCTTTTTATGGTTGCTGCGGGGGTCGATACTGCGCAAGACCGGATTATATTTTCATCACTTAAACCGGGAGAGAGCAAGGGCATAGACGCTCTACCGTTTCCGGTGACTTTATATGGTCTTAGCCACGGTGAAGGCAGCGTCGTCGATAATATCGGTATAAAAGTGACGGTAGGTAGCAAAACCATCATGCAGGTAGGCGATATGTACGGTGTCCAGGTTGGACTAGGCGAACCGGAGAAAATAAAAGTTGATTATCTTATCCTGCCGTTTTGGTATTTCAGCCGCCCGGAGCGGGTTGAATATATCAACGGTATTTTTGATGCGAAGAACATTATCCCAATGCATTTTTCGCTTGATACATCAGAGTGGATGATGGCACAAGGTGGTCAGGCCGCCGTAAAACGGCGAACTTTTGCCGCAGCACAAAACCTTGTTCGATTAGATCAAGAAATGATGTGCCTTGAGCTTGATTAGAATTTATATCTGATTTGTGTGCCGAGGCCGTAGTCGGTAGTGACGTTGTTAAGGCCGACCACGCCATAAAAATTGACACCCCAATGATCATTGATTTGGACGTCGGTGTAGGCGAATATTTCCTTGGGGCTGTTAAATCCTGGAGTTGCGCTTTCGCGGTATTCGTAACTCATGCCTATGCTGGTATCGTAGGTGAGATAGTAGGAGGCACCAATGGAGGCAAAAAAGCTGTTCTGCAAATCATAAAGGTGTGTTTTTCCGATAAAACGGTATCCAAGGGTGGCAAAGGGCATCAGATTGCCAAACAGATACGCTATATCGGCTTTAACTATATAATCTACTTTGCCAGTACCAAGTCCTATGTTTTCGTTCGCTGTAGGTATTTTAATACGTCCGGTAAGGTCTAGATAGAGATCGTTGTTAAAGGGGTTTTCGATAGAATATGTAGCCGAAAGGTAAACATCTCCAAAACCGTCCTTGCGAGGGTTTCTATATCTGTCGGTTGGGGATAGCGTAATATCGGTTACGAGTGGGGCACCTTCAACAGCCGTGATGACATTGCGGGGTGCGGCAAAAGATATGTAACCGCTGTTTGCCTTAAAGCTCCAGGAGCCCGTAGAATATTTGAGACTGTAGGGGATGTAGCTAATGTTGGTGCTGGCTGGCAGGTTGAATTTTCCGCTACTGTAATCATATCCGGTGGTAAAGGTTAGCTCTCTGTCCTGATAAACGGAAACGGAAACATAATCGTCGTCGATGGTATTTTCATTGAATACAGGAGAGGGTGTCTTGCCATCACGATTTCCGATGTCCTGAGCCCAGATAGGCGCAGACCAGAGGGTGAGTAACGGTATCGTTTTGACTAAAGTAGATTTAATTGTTTGCGACATAAATGTCATTCACCCTGATCCCCATGACTTTTTGATTTTATTTGTTCGTTTGTTAAAATTATATACATAATTAACTAATTATTAACTTATTTTGTGTTGATCGTTCAAGCGTTTAAATTAAAATCCTTCATGTTTGCACTTAATCATGGCAATTTGACAAAAAAAAGGCGACCCTTAAAGGAGGTCGCCCAAGTTTGGGGGAGGAAATAATCAATTTAAAGATTAGGTAACATTGATTGATAAAAGGTTAATTTGTTAATAATTGCCGCTCAGATTGCTCAAGCGCTTGGCGGTAGATATAACTTAATTATTTTTTTAATAATGATTTCAAGCAATTATAAATAAATATCGATAAAAATAGTTAAGTTAGTATTTTTATATTTTTAAAAATTATGGATAATTATCTACTCCTAAAGGACGACTCAGTTGAAAGTAGATATTTGATCGCAATAAATTCCAACTACTCCTTGACGAAGCCTGTTCAATCGTTAATTTTAAGCAAACGATATGTTATTACATGGGTATTCTATATGACTTTTTCAAGATATCTGATTGGGGCTGGATCCGCTGTGATTGCGTCGATTATTTGCTGTGGATATTCGAATGCTCAGCAAAGCGAAGAGCTATCAAAGCAAGAGTTTGAAAAGCCCGACGTACAAGAGCTACAACAGCAGATTGATGATCTAAAGTCCCAAGTTGATGAGCTATCAGATATTGCTGAAAATAACGAACCAGAGGTGTTAAATTCGCAAAATGATTTCGAGCTTACTTGGGAACCGGGACCTGTATTTACTTCTAAAGACGGGAAATTTTCTTTCGAGATTAATGGTCGAGTGTCATATGATTATGCCAACATCACCTATAAAGACGGGAACGGCAATGTGCGTCCCGATGACAAGGTCAATGGTACTGATCTTCGTCATCTTGAGTTCGGATTTCAGGGTAGTATGTTTGAAGATTTCAGCTACCGTGTCGTGACTAAATTTACCGACAACCAAGCCCAGCTCAAAATGGCTTATCTGGATTACGAGACAGGAAATACCAAATTTACGTTTGGACAAACCAGAACTTTTACGACGCTAGATAAAATGACACCACCGACTATGATGGCATTCACAGAAAGGTTCGCTTTCATTAACGCCGTAGGTGTATATAGACGGATCGGTATTGCTGCGGCGCAACACGGTGAAGATTGGTCGGTCAGCGGTGGTTATTTTTTTGAAAATGCCAGTGATGCTGATCCCGATGATAATAATATGATTTCGGGCAGAGCAAATTATTCGCCTCGATTGGAAAATGGTGTAGGTCTTCATTTTGGAGCGAGTGCCTTTTATAGGAACCGGAATAGCAATCCCTATGATCTTGAATATTCAACACGGCCACTTAGCAAGCAGGGGGATATCAAACCGCTTTTCAGCGGTGATTTTAACGTTGATAACGAGCAATTTGTCGCAGGCGAATTTGTTGCCACGTATAAATCTTTTGGATTGCAAGCAGAATATGCCACTATCAAGACTCCCTTGAGCGACATGGAATTACAAACAATGACCACGCCGAGCTATAGTGGTGGATATGTGGAAGTGGGTTTCTTTCCCACCGGGGGAGAACAGATGATTGATGGTCAAGATGGGCGATTGGACAGTGTTGAAGTCAGATCACCATTGGGACAGGGGGGCATCGGTGAAATACGTCTCGCGGGGCGATATGATGTGGCTGATCTTACTCATGAAATATTTGGCCGTAAGCAAACATCTTACATTTTAGCGGCGGATTGGTATTTGAATTCAGCAATAAAGATTACCGCAAATTATGCTCATTCGATCATTAAGGATGCCATGAATGTTCGCACGGATGTTGTCGATACCATAAACACAAGGTTTCTTTTCAATTTCTAATAAATTCTAAAAATATGTATTAAAAACAAATAATATTCTAAAAAATAACAAAAATATGTATTATTTGCTGGATTATATGTTTTTACTGTGATACTTGCGATGCACTTTTGCATTCAGGTTAGCAGAAATTATGGATATAACTTTACAAAATAAATCAGATATTCCCAAAATCGAGGCACTTCTTGATATTGCCTTTGGCAATGATCGTTTTGTTAAGGCAGCATATGCGCTTCGTGAGGGAGTAAAATCGATTGACGAATTGTCCTTTGTTATTAGAGAGCAGGATAGCCTCGTTGCCACTCTGCGGTTCTGGCCGATAAAAGCTGGTGGCAAAGAAGCGTTGTTATTAGGGCCAATTGCCGTATTACCCGAGCTTCAGGGACAAGGATCTGGTATAAAGCTTATGCAACACGGTCTTGATCAGGCTAAAATGTTCGGACATTCTCGGGTGGTTTTAGTGGGTGATGAGCGTTATTATTCTAAACTGGGTTTCAGCCGAAAATGTGCGCAAAATATCTATATGCCTGGTCAAGAAGATGAAAGCAGACTTTTGGCACTTGAATTGGTTGAAGGTTCCTTCAATGGTGTGTCGGGTGTTCTCGAAAAAGGACGCCTTTAAAAATCTATCTTTAATTTGTCATATTATTTTCATATAGTTGCTTTAGGAGTAATGTATGAAAAAATCTCGTGCCGACAAAACAACCGCCGCAGGATTTAGACCCGATCTTTTTGCGATCGAAACAAAAAAGGCCATTGAGGGTAAGGAATTGCCACCTGTGCACTTGTGGAATCCGGAATTTTGTGGTGATATCGATATGCGAATTCGACGCGATGGCAGTTGGGATTATATGGGTACGCCGATAACACGGGGCCGGATGGTAAAGTTATTTTCAACGATACTGCGTCGCGACGACGATGACTTCTTTTTGGTGACACCAGTCGAAAAAGTAGGAATTATTGTTGATGACGCGCCCTTTACAGCCGTTGAAATGGAACATGACGGTGATCATATAATATTTCGCACCAATGTGGATGACTATGTCAAAGTGGATCATGATCACCCAATCCGCGTGTCCGTTGATAAAAAAACCGGCGAGCCATCACCATATGTAAGAGTGCGCGACAATCTTGATGCATTGCTGAGCCGAAGTGTGTACTACGAACTCGCGGAACTGGCAGTAGAAAAAGAAGGTCGGTATGGTATATCAAGTGGCGGATGTTTTTTTCCGCTCGATGGATGATTTGGAAAAATTATGAAACAACAGATTACGAGAACATTTGAACGACATGACCCGATCATGAGACGGGCACTGACACCAGCGGAAGCACGGGTTTGGCTTAGGCCGGGCAACGGCGACCATTCTTTATATCGACAAGATCTGATAATAAACAATGATGATAAATTTGCGAATGAGTTACCGCTAAAGGCATCTGCGGTCTTGATTCCAATCGTAGAGCGTGATGACAACTATTCAATCCTTCTTACAAAAAGATCAACACAGTTAAAAAGTCATAGCGGACAGGTCAGTTTTCCTGGCGGGCGTTGTGACGAAGATGATTTACATGCAATGGCGACAGCACTGCGTGAAGCGCGCGAGGAAATTAATCTTCCCGAAAGTCATGTAGAGGTTGTTGGCGCCATGGAAGATTATGAGACTGTAACTGGGTTTAGTGTTTCACCTGTTGTTGGATTTGTTGATCCCGATTTTGATGTCATCCCGGAAGTAAGGGAAGTCGAGGAAGTATTTGAAGTGCCCCTTGATTTTATCCTCGATAAACGAAATCATGTGGTTGAAAGCATTATGTGGAAGGGCACTATGCGCCACTATTATGTCTTTCGACATCCAAAACATAAAATCTGGGGAGCAACAGCGGCAATGCTGGTGCGTTTTGCAAAATTGGTCACCGAATATGAACGACGTGCAGCTTAATATAAGAGGAGAATCCTGGTTTCAGGACGAGGACTTGGTGCGTCTGATGACGCTTCTTAATCGGGATGGTGACAATGCACGTATCGTTGGTGGTGCGGTTAGGGATGCGCTCTTCAATATTTTCTGGAAACGAAAAAGAAAAATTGGAGATATTGATATTGCGTCAAGGCTAACACCCCTGGAAAATATAGAGCTTTTAGAACAGGCGGGCATAAAAGTTGTGGCCACAGGATTAAAGCATGGGACAATAACAGCGGTTATCAATAAAAAACCGTTCGAAATAACGACCCTGCGTAAAGATATTCGTACCGATGGTCGCCATGCGGAGGTAGAGTTCAGTAAAGACTGGTCAGACGATGCGAGGCGGAGGGATTTCACCATTAATGCCCTTTATCTCGGGAAAGATGGAACGGTATATGATCCGCTGGATAGTTTTCAGGACATAAAGGCTGCGCGGGTACGCTTTATTGGTGACGCCAGAAAACGTATTCGTGAAGATGCACTTCGTATTCTCAGGTTCTTCCGTTTTTCATCAGATATTGAAGTGGGTGGTGTCGACGAAGAGGGTATGCTGGCCGCAGTAGAACTTAAAGATTTAATCGGCACTCTTTCTGGTGAACGCATCCGTGATGAATTTAAAAAAATTCTTACCTCAAAACGCGCCATGCAAACCATTCCCATGCTTGCCACTATTGGACTTCTTAGGGAAATCTTGCCGGAATGTAATGGATATGGTGATTTTTTGAAGTATATTAAACGGGAAAAGAAACTGGGCCGGAAAAATGTCATTGGTCGGTTTTCCTGTCTGTTGCCGAAAGACGAAAAAATTATTGTAGAAGCATCAAGGCGACTAAAGTTATCCAATAAAGAGCGCGACCAGCTGATAGCCTATAGCCGTAATTATGAGCGCCATGATTTAAGAAAAAAAACGTTAAGAAGAGTGCTTTATCTTAACGGGAAAGACGTGGTTATTCACAATCTTATCCGTCTTGGGTTGCTCGATAAAAAATCACTGGGATACATTAATGAATATCAAATTCCGGAAATGCCATTAAGCGGCAAAGACCTGATGAAAGAAGGTTGGGAAGCGGGTCGCGATATGGGGGAGGAGCTAAAACGACGGGAAACTGCGTGGATCGATGCAGATTTTAACTTGAAAGGAATTCAAGGGTCGCCTTAATACTGTCTTTGTGGTCCATGATTGTCGTGTGGATGATCTTGACCAGTTTAAATTCATGGGGTGTGTCAAGTCGGGTTTCGGCGACAGTAACGATACCGTCATTGTCGCCCAGAAGAAGCGGATTAAAACCGATATCATTCCCAAGACCACCGGCGATAATAAGAGTTGGAATTTTTGGTTCAGCAAGCTCTTTAAGAGCTTGAGTGGGGCGGACATCCTGACCCGACGGGCCGGAAATAAAATGATAAGTCTTCATCCGGCTTAAGAATTCTGCGATTTGTGCACCCTTGTTTGGTGTAGCCATCATCACAATTTTATGTGCCGTGACCCCGTTCCAGACTAGTGAGCGGCTTAATATTTCCCGGGCCACAAGCCCGCCAAGACTGTGGGTGACAAAGGATACTCTTTTGATCCCCTTCAGGTTTTCAAGCAAATGGATAAAATGTTCGGCGTGATCAGTAACACCTTCGAGCAAAGTCGCATAATTGAGGGAATGAGCCGCAAAACCGGCTTTCCGTAAGGCGTTTTTAGGTTTGTCCATGATGCCTGCGTGTCGGCCAAGTCCGTGGATCAGGAGCACCAGATGATCGCTTTCAAAGCTTGCGTTTAATTCATCCAGTTTTTGCTTGCAGGCATCATATGAGCCGAGCAGAAGGCGTCGCCTATCGCCGTCCAACAGCCTATATCGGCCGGTGTTGACGTTGCGTTGAATATGATAATTACCCTGTAGTGCGACATCGGTCCACACATATGCACCGCCAAGGTTGCGGATTTCGTCTTTTATTTGATGTTCAAGGGCGGACCAGTCCATCACTTCCACTTAGCATGTGGCGGTAGTGACATCAGAATCGCATCGACGTTGCCACCGGTTTTAAGTCCAAATGCGGTACCGCGGTCATAAACGAGATTGAATTCTGCGTATAACCCCCTGTAATAAAGGAGCTCCTCGCGTTCTTCGAAGGTCCATTCCTTATTCATATGGCGGCGGACAAGGGCCGGATATATATCATTGAAAGTGCGCCCTACGTCCTGTGTGAAGGCAAAATCAGCATCCCAGTCACCGGTATTAAGTTGATCATAAAAAATGCCGCCTTCGCCGCGGGCGCGGTTACGGTGTGGCACATAGAAATATTCATCACACCATTTCTTGTAGCGGTCATAATATTCGTCATCATGGCGGTCACAACAATGTTTAAGCGCAGCGTGGAAGTCCTTAGTATCAAAATGATTGGGCAGAGCGGTGTTTAAGTCGGCACCGCCGCCAAACCAGCCTTTGGTGGTGACAATATGGCGGGTGTTCATGTGTACGGCGGGGACTTTCGGATTGTGCATATGAGCAACAAGCGAAACTCCACTGGCCCAAAAGCGGGGGTCTTCGTCAGCACCGGGGATTTGTTTGGCAAATTCCGGTGAAAACTCACCGTAAACAGTGGAAACATTGACGCCGACCTTTTCAAAAACTCGGCCTTTCATCACGGCCATTGTGCCGCCGCCTTTTTCCGGATCGTCATCGCGGTGCCAGCGTTTACGTTCAAAATGGCCAGGATCAAGGTCGGTATAAACGCCGGTAATATCGTTTTCGATGCTTTCAAAACTGTCACATATTTGATCGCGTAGAGTTTCAAACCAGTTTTTTGCTTTTTCTTTTTGTTCTTCGATGCTCATTTTAATTCAGGAAATCCATTTGTTTGTCTTAAGGCTTCACCAAGAACCATAGCTGCTGATACGGCAATATTCAATGATCTTGTGCTCGCGGCCATAGGGATTAATAGTCGCGCATCAGCGTGCTCATGGACATCATCCGGAACCCCGGCGGTTTCTCGGCCCAGCAACAGTATATCATCATCTTTAAACGAAAACTCCGTGTAATTTTCAGCAGCTTTGGTGGATAGCAAGACAATGCGGCGATTTTGGGCCCAATGCAGGAAATCCTCCCACGAATTATGCCGACTGATCTGGCTTTGATCAATATAATCCATACCAGCGCGGCGAAAGGACTTTTCCCCAAATGGGAACCCGCACGGCTCAATAATATGAACGCGAACCTCAAGGCACGCCGCCATGCGAATGATGGTACCGGTATTGGGCGGAATATCAGGTTGGTAAAGTGCTATATGCATAACCGATTTTTAGAAGGTAGCGATCTCTATTGCAAGAACTTAGTTTGTGTGAGTTCAATGTCCGCTTCCGACCCAAAGCAGACAGCCGAAGTTAATTAAAATAGTTCCTACCTTGACATAAATATAAGTTTAATATTATATAAGTACAATATTATATTTGTGGTGGAGAATGAAATGCAAAATCTGTTTGCGCAGGTCGAATTGGTTAATCGACGTGTTGAAAAAAGAGAGTTAGGTGGCAAAGCAGCTTGTGCCACGATATTGGAATCTGTGTATGATACTGAAATTTCTAATTTATGGGACGCGCTAACAAATAAAAAGCGACTGCCGAGATGGTTTGCCCCAGTTGACGGCGACTTTAAACTTGGTGGCCGTTTTCAGATTAAGGGAAATGCTGAAGGAGAAATCACTCATTGTGAACATGAAAAACGTTTCGAACTTACTTGGGAATTCGGTGGTGATGTTAGTTGGGTAATAGTTGAGGTTAAGCCAGATAACGACAAGGCACGCTTATTTCTAGAGCATCTCGCATATTCTGAGAGTGAGCATTTCGAAACCTATGGTCCTGGTGCAACAGGTGTTGGTTGGGATCTTGCGTTGGTAGGGTGTGATTACTATGTGCAAACAGCTCAATCCATAGAGGAAACTGACTTTATGACTTCTTCAAAAGCGAAAGAAATTATCTCATATAGTGCTAAAGATTGGGGAGAGGAGGCAATAAAAGCTGGATTTGATAGACAAGAATCCATCTTAGCTGCGTCAACTACCGAGAAGTTTTATCTAGGAGAAGAGTAGTGATGAACGCATTTCAAATTATGGGAGATCCCGTTAAAAGAAAAATTCTTGAACTGCTAGCCAATTCAGAACTCAGTGCTGGTGAAGTAGTTGCGGATATAAGAAACGAATTTGGAATTACGCAAGCTGCGGTCTCTCAGCACCTCAAAATTCTTCGTGAATCTGGATTAGCACATGTACGGGGAGAGGGGGCGAAAAGAATTTATATACTAGACGCAACTCCAATGAGAGAGGTTGACAACTGGATTTCCCCTTTTCGAGTTTGCTTCGAACAACGGCTTCGCGCACTTCATACCGAAATTGCCCGTGGTAAGAAGGAAAATAACAAAGAGTAAATATTTGACCAAGCTAAAGGAACATCACGAATGTCCGCTTTGGGTCGTTAGTGGTCATTGGATTTAATCAGCGAGTACGCTTTTAATCTTTTTTTATTTCAATTCATCAATAGCAGCGAGAATGTCGTCTATCGGGGGACGTTCTTTGTAGCTGCTGCCGTTTATTTGTGTTTCGCTTTCGATGTAGAGTTTGTCGCGGATGGTGCCATCGGTGCCGACTATAAAGACAATTGGGTGGGGAAAGCCAAATATGGGGGAATCCTCTGAAACGCCATCGGTATTTAAGATGTCGAAGGCTTTGATAACTTCGCTCTGCGGGTCAGAGAGGATGGGCACGACGAACTGCCATCTGTCATAAAAGTTCTTTTGAATGTCCGGAGTGTCGTAACTGATGAACACGGGATTGATGTCACGGCTTTGAAAGTCTGCGGCGCGAGCATTAACATCTTTGGCCTGGGTTTGACAGTAAGGACACCAGTCGAATGAACGGACGAAGAAAATTGCCAGTCCATTTTCACCTGATAAATTCTTATAATTTTCAATTTTGCCGTTCGTGGTCATCATGGTGAGGTCGTGAGGTATTTTTGCCCCAATCATTGGCCCGAGTTCTTGTTTAGGCTCTTGAGCGATCGCTATAGAAGAGATAAGCGAAAGGATCAGTAAAACTATGGTTTTTCTATTGAACATAAAACACCTTTTTAAATTTGAGTGAAACAAGATAGTAAAACAATAAACGTATTACTGATAAAAGCCTAGCATATAGGAAATTTAATACCTGTTTTAATGAGTTTCTTGTTCTTTTTCAGCGTTTGTTTCTGCGTTCCAGTCGAATAGATTTAGCTCAATGAAGAAGAAACCGAGGAGCCACAGAAAGGCATCGAATATATCAAGAATTTCACCTATAACAGCCCAGGCGATCAGACAACCGATCAACACAGAATAAATAATGACTTTGAACCATTTGCTGATGGTCATGATTTGGGGGGTGAGCTTTCCTTTTAATTGTAACCAGACGTCAAATTCAAGAGCCAGTACAACAAGCAGCCAAGTGCCAGCGTTTATAATATCAATTATCGCAAGGTGAACGATAGTGTTGTGCTGAGGAATGGTGCTTATGATGTTGGTGTCTGTGAACCTTAAAAGAGGCTCATTGGTCATGGATGCGCATATTTGTTGCGTCCAAGGGATGTATTCATCCATGGTAACGGCAAATGTATAACTAGACCCTACTAGAGAACACAAATCATCCATTAAAAATGGCTCAACACCAACGAAAAGGTCGTAGCGCGAAATATAACGGTAAAACGCACTGATGATGAACAGATATGATATGATCCGTACACCATGCAGGGACCATTTAACCCAGCCGACTATTTTTTCATCTTCCAGAATACTTGTTTCGAGCTCAAACAAATAAAGAAGCACCACCCAAGCTACTGTATCAATAGTCGCGTTATATCCGGTAAGAAAATTGGTTAGGGTGTAACCATCCGCAAAAGTAAGCGCAAACGCACTATACTCATCAACGAAAAAGTGATATATATCCATCGTCAAAAGCAGGTAGATGGTATATTTGAAACACATAAAAATAAGTTGCGGGTTTAAGTGCTTTTTCAATGGAAACTCGTTCTTGTGATCACATAGTCAGATCGTAATAGCATTAATTGGTTAAGGCAATTTTTAAATGCATTCAACGGGCAGGACGGTTCATAATTATAACAGTCAAATTTGCATCAATAACCCGCATACCAAATTGTTCAAAGCCCAGACGCTGATAAAAAGGAACATTTCGAACGTCAAAAGTTTCCAGATAAGCCATTTGTGAACACGCATCGATCATTTCAAGTGTATGTTTAAGGAGTAAGCTTCCAAGACCTTTATCACGGTGTTCTTGCAAAATTCCAAAAAATGAAAGGTACCAGTGTGGTTCAATGGGAATAAATTCTTCAAGAACTTCAAAAAGTTTTAAAGCTGTGCTTTGATAGTCGGAATGACAGCCTGTTTTTACTAGCTCGTAAAATTCATGATCGTCAAATTGTGTTCCGGGCTTAATCCAATATCCAACACCCAAAAATTCCCCAATGATCCAAGCAGTGCCTTGTTTTATGGCGGTGCGGGCGTCAAGTTCGATAAACTTTGCCATTTCGCTCGTGTATTGATCGTTGCTGGGATACATGGCGCGAAAGAAATGGTCATCAATAAAGCAATGGACTACCGTTGCGATGAAGCGGTCTTTTTCTTGCGGTGTTACCCGGCGGATTTGAAATGTCGGTTTATCTGTCAATGTGGTTGCTTGATGTTCAGATTGGTTATTGCACCATTGGTTCGCTGCTATTTATGATATCGCGGTGAATAAGCCAGTTTCCACCAATGCAGTGCCAAATCACAATGTAACGACCGCGGTCAAGGACTGTGCCGCCAGCCGACATAACAAATTCGCCCACTTCCGTCGCTTCGTTAGCATTTGAGGTTAGCTCGACCGTTGTTAGTTTAAGACCGTCTATACCCGCATCAAACATACCTTGGAAGGCAGATTCTATGGCGTCTTTTCCCGTGAAAGTTGGCATATGTGGTGCCATCAACTGTGCGTCATCGGTATAGTTGGAAATAAGCGAGGCCGCGTCTTGATTTGCGAATTCAGCACCGAATTTTGCATTTGCCTGATTTATTTTATCTTGAACACTCATGATTTTCTCCCGGTTTGTTTTTATAGGAAACAACACGGTAACAGAAAATAACAATTTTGCGAAATTTGACTTAACCAAGCATTTAAGGGAAACTTCAGGCGCCCATAAAAGGCGGAAATTATGGACGTCGAAAAAGTAAGCAAAATGGCAGAGAAATACACGGCAGTCTGGTGTTCCGGTGATCCGGAGAAAGTGGCGGGCCATTTTGACGAAGCGGGATATAACCGTCAGATCGAAGAAGGGGAGTAATTTATCCTCTGGTATCACTGCGGATGTGCGTTTACTAATTAACAGTTGCAATAAAACCTTATAATTGACCGAGATCATAAAAGTTACTACCGTAAGATTGTACAATCACTTATTGTTAGTCCTGATAATATTCACACAGAAAGGAATATAAATGAGAATTTTAATATCACTTCTAAGTGGCGCCTTTGGCCTGTTGTTAATTGCCGCCTGCGACATGGGCCCCTCATCGTCTTATGGTTTTAGCCTACCGGAAGGGAATGCAGAGTATGGCCAGCAATATTTCGTTGAATTTAGATGCGTTGATTGTCATGAGGTCGCAGGCATGGAAGGAGAGCTAATGGCGCCGGACGGCATAGACAAGATTATGGTGGTTCCTATTGGTGGAACAACCACGCGAATTGCCACTTACGGCGAGCTCGTAACATCGATCATAAATCCGTCTCATAAGGTGTCGGATCGGTATAAGCTGACACCTTCAATAGATGATGATCAATCAATGATGCGAAATTATAATGCCATAATGACTGTTGATGAGCTAATTGATATCGTTGCCTTCGTGCAGGACCAGTATGTTTTACAGCCGTATACACCAACAAGGTACACAATGTATCGCTAGTGTGACTGGCTGGTTTACTTAGGTTTCCTCGCAACGACAAACAGGGCGTCGCTTCCTTCTGGCTGCCATACATGGTCAAGTCGGAATCCTGCGTCGCCAACGCTCATTTGCAGTGATTCCGGGCTAAAAAACTTCACCTTCGGGAGTAGGTGGACAGCACTACCAAAGGATAGGAGCACTCTCACGAGTGCATTATTGCCTCGCCCGCAGTAGGTGCTTGAAACAAAAACGCCGTCAGGTTTAAGCATTTTATGAATTTTGTTCATGGCTGCTCTTTTGTCTTCTAGCAGGTGGAGAATACTTAACCCAAGAATCACGTCATAGCTGTTTTCCGCGCCGTCAAATTCTTCAATTGAGGTTTTTTCGAACGTGATGTTTTCGATGTTTTCGGCTTCAACTTTCGATTTTGCGATCGTGAGCATGTTTCCGGATACGTCAATAGCGTGGATATGCTTTACAAACGGTGAATGCAAAATGGCCGTTGAACCAGTGCCGCAGCCAAATTCGAGAACTTGTGATTGCGGAGTAAAATATTTGCGCGTAATTTCAAGTTTTCGCTCGTAAGCCTCTTTATTTGAAATCGGCGATTTAGCGTATCGATTTGCCATTCGGTCCCAAAATAATGCTGATGTGGTCATTTTCCCGACCTCCTAATTAGTAAGATTTGTCGATTGTGGAATATATATTTTCTGCAGGATAGCTATTTGCGACAAGGTGTTGGACTTTTGCGATAAAAGTTGTTTGACTACTGATCCTAAATATTGATTTGACTTTACCTTAGGCGGAAGAATAAAAATCTCGTTAGAATGTATAGGCGAAACCAAATATGAAGCTATAATCAAATTGGCGTTCTATGGCTGGATTATCAAGGATATCGTTGTCCAATGCAGTGATTTTAGCCAGCACCATGCTGTTCCAGTGTTCGTCAAACCGGTAAACATGCGTAGCTGAAGCTGAGAAATTAACGACGCTTTCTCCCATTGTATAAGGTTCAAGGACAACCTCATCTGGATTATTTAATGTTTTTAGATAAGTTTCTTCGTCAATTCCCCACATATATTCCGTCAGTTCACGGCTTTGCCAAGTCATTTTAAGCGCGGGAATAAAAATATGTTTTCTGTCTTTGGTGACAAAGGTAAATGAATACTCAGCGGCAAGCTCGGTGCCACCACCACCTATTAGGCCAGGCTGTACGCCCAAAGTTACGGCACCAATCGGGGTTTGGTATCCAGCGGCAAGACCAAAATCAAGTGAAAGTTTTCTACGCGATTCTCCTGGACGCATCCTTGGGGTGAGATAGCCGTCAAAGAAAAAGCCGCCAACGCGGGGATTTTCAACCTTTTTAATATGGTATCCTGCGCGTAAGCCGCGAATGAATAAATTCTTGCTACTATAGTCAATAACGGGAATTGGAATGACGGAAATTTTTTCGCCTACAAAAGGTGAGTTTTGAACGACGGTACCAACGCCGAGAGACCATTTGCCGTTTTCATCAAGGAGAAACTCTTTATAATTCCAACGCCCTACAGAATCCTGCTCACTGGCAGACTTATTTTCATCTGCAAAAGCGGGGATAACGCCTAGAACCAACGCTGCTGAAATTAATGCTTTCACGACTTCTCCGATGTTCATAATTCAATGCTCTCATATGAGCGTTAAAAGATGTTTAAATTATGACAATTATTTTATCATAGGGCGCGTCTGAAAGTAAGATTAATCCGCAGGTTCCCCGTAAGAGGGTGGGATTGGGGGGTAAGTTTTTTGACGCCGTGATAGTGGCGGCGTGCTGGTCCACCAAATATAAGTAGATCCCCAGAGTGAAGGGGGATATTCATTGGTTTACCGCTACGTTTTTCACCAAATATCTGAAACATCGCAGAAGCCCCAAGGGAAACAGAAACAATAGGCTGTTCAAAATCAACCTCATCCTGATCAATGTGGGCAGTGAGACGCACGCCCGGTTCATAACGATTTATAAAACAGCTGTCCGCGATAAAGTTTGAAAAGCCCGCTTTTTGTGCGGCTTCAGATACGATATAAGAAATATTTACAGGGATTGGTGGCCAAGCTTTGCCTGTTATCGGATCGATTTTTTCGTAACGGTAACCGCGTCTGTCAGAATACCAACCGCAGTCGCCCATGCTTATGCCCGCGACATTTATTTTTTTTCCGCCAGGCGTAACCATATGGCGAAACGGGATTTCATTTATGGCAACTTTAACCGCATCATAAAAAAGATCTTCATCAACAAAAGATTTGAAAATAAATACCCCGGGGGCGAGTTCCTCCATCTCTGGGGCTATACTGTCAAAAAGATCATTTTGCATCATGAAGTATTATTCCAAGTGTTTGGCGTTTGCCGCCTCGCACAGCGCTGACGCCGTGACGTAATTTGGCCCTATAGTATCCTCTTTTGCCCATTTTGGGAAACTCATTTACCGCAAATATGATAGCGGCGCCTTGCTCTAGATGTTCAACATGTGCAACAGACTGCATCCGGGGTCGTTGTTCCACGAGTGTAAACTCGCCGCCTGAATAATCACACGGTGCAGAGAGCATAATCGCTGCCTGATAGGGAAAGTGTATCTCACCGTAAAGATCCTGATGAAGCGTATTATAATCACCGGCACCATACTTTAGAATAAGTGGTGTTGGTCGATGTTGTTCATGATCATGGCATATTTTTAGGTAACGCTCATAACATTCCGGGTAGTTCCTATCCACTCTAAGGCGTTCTGCCCATTCGGAAGCGACTGGTCGAAGCTCGTTATAAAAATGCTGTCTCAGTTTTAAGATGACTTCGGGAAGGGGGTAGGCGAAATATTTATACTCACCAGCACCAAAATTATATCGCGCCATACTAATGATGCTGCGGTATATATCATGATCATAAGCTGACATAAGCGCATCACATGTTGCTTTCGGGAGTATGTTTTTGCGTTTTACGAAACCTTTTTCAAGCAGTTCGGCCTGCCAGCCCAATTGTTCTTGCATGTTTTAAGAATCCTACCTAGAATTTCACCATATAAAACAATAATTTTGCGTGGCGGACTATCCGAATATTGCGCTTTACAAAATGAAAGAAGGGACAAGAAATGAAGAACTATAAATGCGCGAGTGTAGTAGCATTTTGCATGATGATTTCAGCGTGCGGTGAAAATGATCCGGCACCAGCAGCGATGGAATGCCTGGCAGCAGATATGGTTCTTCATAATACAACGATTTATACGGCCAATGATGATCAGTGGACGGCCGAAGCCGTGGCAACTCTTGGCGATAAAATTGTATTTGTCGGATCAAACGCGGATGCTGCGCAGTATATGTGCGGGGATGCTAAAATTATGGATATGGCCGGTAAAACCGTCTATGCCGGATTTACGGATAGCCACCAGCATGTGGAAGGGGTTGGCCGCAGACCAAAAACACTAAGCCTATTTGGAATTGGCACATTAAAAGAGACCGTTGATGCCATTGAAGCCTTTGCTGCCAGTGTACCGGACGGCGAGTGGGTGCAGGGCCGTGGTTGGATTGAGCGTGAATGGACCGACGAAGAACGCTTTTTGACGCGTCATGATGTTGATCCGTTTACGAAGGATAAGCCGCTGTTTATGCCGCGCGCCGACGGTGTATCGGCTTTGGTAAATTCAAAAGCACTTGAGCTTGCTGGTGTGACCAAGGACACGCCCGACCCAGAAGGCGGAAAATTTGAACGGGACCCGGACGGTACGCCAAATGGTTATGTGTTGGCTAAAGCGATGAATTTGTTCCGCGCGATTATCCCGGCGGAAACACGCGAATATAAAAAAGATAGTCTGACACAAGGAATGTTTGAAAATGCCAAGCTCGGCTGGACCAATACCCAAGACGCTGGCATGCCGTACGTTAATGTGGAACTGATGAAGGAAATCCACGCTGAAGGTGGTATGTCGACGCGTATCTACGCCGCAGCAAACGTCATGGAAGCCTGGACGATACTTGAGCAGGGACGCGAAGTGACGGCAGATGATATGTTCGATCTTCGTGGTATCAAGGTTTATATTGACGGGACGCTTGGTTCCCGCGGCGCGGCACTGCTTGAAAATTATGCGGATGCGGATCATAACGGTTTCATGAACCGCACAACCAAGGAAGAGCTCGACCCGATCCTGCGCGAAGCACTTCGCAAGGGCATTCAGGTTGAAACCCATGTAATTGGCGACCGCGCTGTGCGATCATTGCTTAATTGGTACGAAGAAGCGTTTAACGCGGTACCGAAAGAAGAGTGGGCAGTGGCTGATCCGCGTTGGCGACTTGAACATGCGCAGATTATTCCCGCCGAAGATCAGGATCGTTTTGTCAGCCTCGGTATTATTCCGTCTATGCAGCCATCACACGGTATTGGTGATCTTAACTTTGCACCGGACAGACTTGGTCCGGACAGGCTTGGTCATTCTTATCCGTGGCAACAGCTTGTTGACCGCGGGCTGATGATCCTTGGTGGATCGGATGCACCGGTGGAGCTTGGAGATCCGCGTATTGAATTTTATGCGGCTGTGGCCCGTAAGCGTCTTGATGGAACATCCGGCGAAGGCTGGCATCCTGAACTCGCGGTATCCCGTGAAACTGCGTTAAAAATGTTTACCATCTGGCCGGCGTACGGTGCGTTTCAGGAAGAGAAGCGCGGATCCGTTGAAGTGGGTAAATATGCTGATTTTACCGTCTTTGACCGTGACTGGCTAACGGTTCCGGAAGCGGATATTTTAACCTCTGAAAATCTGATGACAATTGTTGGTGGAAAGATTACTTATGAAAAATAGTGTTATATTAATATTGGTTGCTGCGGCGGTCATTTATATCGCCTTCTTTTACCGTGAAGCGGACGGTGTTGATCAGGTGAAAGCGGATATGGTGCTGAAAAATGGCAACATATATACCGCGAATGATGCCCAGTGGATCGCCGAAGCAGTTGCCGTTAAAGATGATGAGATAATTTTTGTTGGCTCAGCCGCTGATGCGCAGGACTATGTCGGTGAAAATACCAATATGATTGATCTTGTCGGCAATACTGTGTTTCCCGGCCTTACCGATGCCCATGTCCATATTAAATGGATCGGTCAGCGTGAGTTAGGTCTTAATCTACAAGGGATTGATGACCTCGGCGAAACGGTGGCGAAGATCAAAAAATATGTGGAAAAAACCCCGGAAGGTGAATGGGTTGTGGGTGTCGGATGGATTGAAAAAAAATGGAAAGAAGGCCGTTTTCTTAATAAAGATGATCTTGACCCGTTTAGCCCCAACCATCCGGTCGTCGCCAACCGCGCCGGTGAGCATTCAATTGTTGCCAACAGTAAGGCTATGGAAATTGCCGGGATCACCCGCGATACGCCTGATCCGGACGGCGGTCAGATTTTAAAAGACGAGAACGGCGAACTCACGGGTATGTTCGTTGATAATGCCATGGCGTTGATCCGTGATCATATACCGGCACCAAGCCGCGAACAGAATAAAAGATCGCTACAAGCTGGATTTGATTTTATGTCACGCATGGGCTGGGCACAGGTTCAACAGGCTGGCGGTACATATAATGATATTGATATTATTAAAGAAATTCACAGTGAGGGTAATTTAAAGACCAGCATCTATTATGCTATGAATATGGGTGAGGAAGGCCGAAAGCTGCTCGACCGCGGTCCCGAAATTTCGGAGGACCGCATGATAGACATTAAAGGTATCAAATATTTTGCTGATGGCGCACTTGGTAGTCGCGGAGCGGCCTTGCTTGAGCCATACGATGACGCCGAAGGAAAAGGGCTCCAATTGATTGACAGGGAAGAGGCACTTCCTGTTTATATTGAGGCGCTAAAAAAAGGCGTTCAGATTGAAACCCATGCGATAGGCGATTATGCCAACCGTTTTGTGCTCGATCTTTATGAAGAAGCTTTTAATGCGGTTCCAGCCTCGGAACGCGCGGAGCCAGACCCACGCTGGCGCATTGAACATGCGCAGATCACCCATCCTGATGATCAAAAACGCTATAAAGAGCTCGATATAATTGCTGTGGTTGAAGCATCCACCGTCAAAGGCGATCTTTATTTTGCCCCGGACCGTATTGGATCGGAGCGGCTTGGGTACGCTTACCTTTGGAAGTCGCTGATTGATCAGGGTATCCGTTTTACTGCGGGTACTGATGCGCCTGTGGAAGTGGGTGATCCACGGGTTGAGTTCTTCTCATTGGTGCAGCGCACTGATTTTAATGGCTTTTATACCGATGACTGGCACGTGGAAGAAAAACTAAGCCACGAACAGGCCCTAAAAACCATGACCCTTTGGGCTGCTCACGCAGCATTCCAGGATGATATCCGCGGTTCAATCGAAGTCGGCAAAAAGGCCGACTTTTCCGTGTTCGATAAAGACTGGATGCAGATCGAGCCGATAGAGATCATGGACAGCGAAACGGTGATGACGATAGTTGGGGGTA
>CAXBLS010000043.1:0-24718 GCA_963976585.1 uncultured Kordiimonadaceae bacterium | reverse complement strand
AATAGCTGAAAATACAGATTAACATTGTTTCTTGAATAGTTTTTCCACAGAAATATTGAATTCATCGTCAAAATGACTAAGATGAAATTGATATGTTATTACAAAAATAGATTTTTAGGGAAACGGTCTCAGGGATGAGCAGCATATTTAAAAAAACGGCTACAGTATTGCTCAGTGCTGCTCTCGTTGCGGCGTCTTTAACACCGAGCTTTGCTGCTAGAAAGCAGTTTAACATTGGAACCGGCTTTATTGGTAGTTCCATGCATGCGCTCGGTACTGTGATGGCCAAGCATATGCAAAAAAATCTGCGCATGCGTGTAACGGATAGGCCATATGTTGGGCCAAGCGCGTTTTTGCCGCTCGTAAACACTGGCGAGCTTTCTATGGGGCTTTCTTCTATGGGGGAGGCCAATGCTGCTTATAAGGGCCTTGAAACAGACCCTAAGAAGGATGTGCGTACTGTAGCGCGTCTGTTTGCGATGCCGTTTGCATTTATCGCCCGTAAAGATTCAGGCATTAAAACCATTGCCGATCTTCGCGGTAAAAAAGTTGTACTTGATTTTGCAGCAGCAGGTGCGATGACCGCTATGTCACAAACCATGCTTGATGGCGCAGGACTAACTCGGGAAGATATTGAAGTGATTACCGTTTCCGGCGTTGGGCAGGGCATAGAAGCAGTGGTTGAAGGAAACGCCGATGCTGCGCCGGGCAGCGTTAGTATGGCGGCCGTACGTAAAGCCAGCGCGACAGCCGGCATTACCGTCCTGACATTAGCAGCTGATGGATTTGAAGAAAGGCTTGCGCAGTCAAAGTCATCCGACATCAGACCATTTATGGTGGATGCTGGAACCTATCCAGGCGTTGAGGTGGTGACAAGAATATTTGCCCTTGATATTTTTCTTGTAGTACCAAAATCACTTGAGGACGAGGATGTGGTAAAAATTTTGAATGTACTGCATTCAAGTTGGGGAGATATGCAGAGAGAACATAATGTTTTAAGTAGTTTCAGCACCGATGAATTTGTCCATTCATCGCAAACTGTACCGTATCATCAGGCGGCGATTGACTTTTACAAGCAAGGAAAAGGTACGGCGATCTGGGATGCGGAAGCGGATGCGCGTAACCAAAAATTAATCGATCTCTGGAAATAAACGGTCGTGAGTGGCGTGGAAATAAACCCTGCAATTAAGGAAACAACAGCGCGAAAGATATTCAATGTTTTTATCTTTGGTCTTCCTCTTCTTTGCGGGATTAGCTGGATCATGGGTGTGCCGCTTCAACTTGGTATTTCTATTCTTGGTGGAAATTACCTCGCCTTTCTGATTGCCTTTGCCCTTGCTGCGTCATTTATATATTGGCCTTACGGTAGGGATGCGAAAATACCCGATTATATATTGGCGCTCATTGCTGGTGGTGTGTGGTTGCTTTGCGCTTATAATTATGAAGAATGGTTGCTTAATCAGCACGAAAGAACCACTTTTAAAATCACAATGTCGGTTCTGGCAATAGGATTTCTTACCGAAGGAGTAAGAAAAACAGCGGGAAACGGCATGGCAGCAGTGATTGCAGCGTCGCTTCTTTACGGAATTTTTGGCCATAATGCGCCCGGCATATTTGAAGGCGCACAAAATGATTATGACGCGCTTTTCATGTATCTCTACATCGATAGTAGCGCGGTGCTTGGTTTTATTATCATGGTGGCCGGGACATTGATCCTCGGATTTTTAGTCATGGGGCAAGTCATGCAAGCCAGTGGAGCGACCGGTTTTTTCTCAGACATCGCCATGGCTTCCATTGGTCACAGGCGCGGCGGTCCGGCCAAAGTCTCTGTGGTTGGCAGCTCGCTCATGGGTATGGTAAGCGGTGCAACGGTTGCCAACATCATGTCGACAGGCATGGTATCTATACCGCTGATGAAACGAAACGGTTTTAAGGGCTCCATGGCAGCAGGGATAGAGGCGGTCGCCTCAAATGGCAGCCAGCTTGCTCCTCCCGTTATGGGGGCGACAGCGTTCATCATTGCTGAATATTTGGAACTGCCCTACGCGACTATCGTTGCCGCAGCCATTATTCCTGCTATTGTTTATTATCTATTTTTGTTTTGTCAGATCGATTTTTATGCACGGGACAAAGGTCTGGAAGGCTTGAAAAAATCGGATCTGCCAAATATTGGTAATGTTTTAAAATCTGGATGGCTTTTTATAATACCGCTGATGGTGCTCATATTTTTTCTGTTCGTCATGTCTTATAATCCCGCAAAATCAGCGCTTTATGCTACACTTTCCCTGCTGGTACTTGCGTTGATTAAATTTAGAAAAATACCGTCTCTGGATACAGTCTACACGTCGATCGTTCAATTGGGAAAACCTTTTGTGATGCTGGTGATGATTTGCGGTGGTGCGGGGATTATCATCGGGGTGATCAATATGAGCGGGCTTGGTTTTAGCCTCGCCCTTGCGCTTAGTGATGTGGGAGCGGCGTACGGGCTTTTCGTCATGCTGATACTCACCGCGTTTATTTCCATTATTCTTGGAATGGGCATGCCAACATCTGCTGTTTATATCATTGTCGCCATGCTGCTGGCCCCGTCGATAGCTGATATGGGCGTGCCTCTTATCGCAGCTCATTTCTTTGTGTTTTATTTCGGTCTGGCATCCTTTCTGACGCCGCCGGTGGCAATAGCCTCTTATGCTGCTGCAAGCCTTGCCAGGGCGGACTTAAAGGAAACAAGTATTGCGGGGCTTAAGCTTGGCCTATCCGCCTTTATCATTCCGTTTTATTTTATATATAATCCGGAAATATTGATGATCGGAGAATGGAGCGAAATTTTGGTCGCTGGGGGCGTACTTGCAATCGCCGGCATACTCCTGGCCCGGTCGATAACATTCTATTCCAGTGACGGTTTGCGTTCAAATTTATACGCTACCATTGATATGGTTGCCTGCATATTTGTTGGAACAGCGACCATTTGGCTTGGCAAGGAAAATATAGTAATATACGCCGTAATGGCAATTGGAATCGGCGCGATTATTTACGGCAACCGCTGGTTAAAAAGCGAATAACAATTCGGGTAATTTTTATTTTCCACAACTTTAAGCGGGGGTAGATTGATATAATTTACGGAATTGTTATTTTCTTTTTCGAATTAATGTTATATTATATCATCAATTATAAACAACAGCTCAAGATATGAGGGTATTATGGTCAAATTCACGGTAAATGGTAAAGCACACATCTTTAATGGTGATGAGGAGATGCCGCTGCTTTGGTATCTGCGCGATAACGCAAAATTAACAGGAACAAAATTTGGTTGCGGGATCGCCCAGTGTGGTGCATGTACCGTCCATATTGGTGGGGCCGCCCAGCGTTCCTGTTCGGTGCCCATGGCTGCCGTTGAGGGTGAAGAGATCACCACTATTGAAGGACTAGCCGGCGCAGAACGGCTTCATGCGGTGCAACGTGCGTGGATCGATGAGGATGTGGCCCAGTGCGGTTTCTGCCAAAGTGGACAGATCATGGCTGTGGCATCATTTCTTAAGGATTATCCAACCCCTACGGATGATGAGATTGATGAGAATCATACAAACCTCTGCCGCTGCGCCAGCTACGCGCGGATGAGAAAGGCTATCCACACCGCCGCCCGTTATTTAAGAGGGGAGATGTAAGATGGAAAATTTAAACAGAAGAAAATTCTTGCAAGTGTCCGCAGCAGCAGGCGCACTTGTCATCTCCGCGCCATCGATCAGTTTCGCTCAAAGTGCAAATAGCGATCGCTACCGCAATCTCGATACCAATCTTGGATTTTATTTAAAAATTGATGCGGATAACACCGTAACAATTGGCTACTCAGTGCCCGATGATGGTACCGGGGTTAGTACTGCGCTTCCGATGCTTGTTGCCGAAGAGCTTGATGTGGATTTTGATGCGGTAGGGGTCGAAAAGTTACCGCCCCTTTATAAAGAAAACGATGGCAGTAATCCACGTGGTGGTGATGATCCCTATATTAATCAAACATATAAAGGGCGCTCAATTCACCAGTCAACAGGTGGCAGTCAGGCAATTCGCCAGTCTTATGAAATGCTCCGTCAGGCTGGTGCTGAAGCACGCGCCCTTCTCATGAAAGCTGCTTCGGAGCAGCTTGGTGTATCCATGTCGGATCTAAACACAGAGAACGGTTATGTTCTAATCGGCTCAAAGAAATTGAGTTATGGGTCGCTGGCCGCAAAAGCAGCAGACGTAAAGCTCGATTTTGAACCAAAATTAAAAACGCCCGACGAGTATAAGATTATTGGCACCGACCAAGGCCAGAAAGTCGCTCAAGATGTGGCAACCGGTGAGCAAAAATACTGCTCGGATATGGAACTGCCGGGTATGCTGAGCGCAGTGATAGCCCGCTGTCCTTATATCGATGGTTTGGTCAAGTCTTATGATGATACCGAAGCCCTTAAGGTTCCTGGTGTGCGTCATATCATTCGCGTAAATCGCATCCCTGAAGATTTATCACAACAGAAATATATTGCCGATGGCGTAGCCGTTATCGCTGATAATTATTGGGCCGCCCTAAAAGGCCGGGAAGCCTTGGAAATAGAATGGGATAAAGGTAGATGGTCCCATGTTGATAATGCATGGATCGATGACAATTTTAATAAATTGGTTGAAAGTGGCAAAACCAATATCCGTCTTGAACATGGTGATTTTGACAAAGCTTACGCCGATGCTGATAAAACTCTGGAAGTGGCCTACGATCAGCCTTATTGGGCTCATGCAACCATGGAAACTCCATGTGGCCTTGTCGATGTCCAATCGGATAAAGTGATTGTATACGCCGGAAACCAAACTGTGGTTCGGGTCATGAATGACCTGATGGATGTTCTCCCAGGGTACAGCCATGATCAGTTTGATGTGACGATTATGCGCATTGGTTCAGGATTTGGTCGTAAGTTTATTGTTGATGCGGTAACTGAAGCCGCAATTTGCTCAAAAGCGGTCGGAAAACCAGTCAAAGTTATTTGGACCCGTGAAGATGATCTTGAGCAGGACTTTTATAATCCAAAAGGGCGTCATGTTTTTCGCGGTGGTCTTGATAAAGACGGTAAGCTCGTTGCGGCAAACTACCTTCATTGTTCAACGGATAATGACTTTGCGACCCACGCCTTTCCGGCCCATCATGTGCCGAATTACCGCGGTGAAGTCATTAACAGCAAAGTGCTGCCAAGCGGCCCATGGCGTGGTCCGACGGAAAATGTTGCGGGTTATGCCATGCAATCATTTGTTGATGAAATGGCGCATCTTGCTGGTATTTGCCCGCTGAAATACCGCCTCGATATGTTTCGTGAAACTGGCGATACGCCGCATCCGGGTTTCAGTAGCGATATTATGGTCGCTGAGCGGTTCATCAACGTCCTGACCATGGCCGCGAAAAATGCCGGCTGGGGCAAAGAACTACCAGAAGGTCACGGTATGGGTGTTGCAAGCTTCATGACATTTGGTGGTTACGCCGCTTGCGTTGTTGAGGTAAAAGTGGATAGCGACGGTACACTCACCATTATCAATGCCTGTGGGGCAGCTGATCCTGGGATTGCCATTAATCCGCAAGGCTGCCGCGCGCAAATAGAAAGCGGTACATTAGACGGCTTCAGCGCAGCACTTGGTCAAGCGATTGCAATTGAAGGTGGGCGTGTGGTGAACAACAACTTTGACAGCTACGAAATGGCTCGAATTGGAGCATCACCACATCAATTCACCGCGGAAGTTGCCAGAAACACCATCACACCAAAAGGACTTGGTGAAATGTCATTGCCGCCAGCGATCCCGGCATTGTGCAATGCGATTTATGATGCGTGTGGTGTGCGGATTAGAAAGTTACCAATCGCCGACCAGCTTGAAAAGGCGATGAAAGGGTAAATTTATACATAGAAGAAGTGTAAAAATGGCACTTGTGGTAGTTTTGAATATTAAGGTTTCATAACGAATAACGCGGAGGATTATTTTCTGTAAAGTTCTTTCGGGTCCTTAATTACGTCTGCGATGATTTTAGCACTACCATCCGCAGACAGTTCTTCGAAAAAACAACTGCGCCTTCCGGTATGGCAGGCGACACCATTTTGTTCCACGAGCAACAAAACTGTATCCGCGTCACAGTCGATGCGGAAGTTTTTCAGAGTTTGAACTTGTCCGGAAGTCTCGCCCTTTCGCCACAATTTTTGCCGTGATCTTGAATAATAACAGACGCGGCCGGTGCTTAATGTTTCTATCACTGCATCTCTATTCATCCACGCCATCATCAACACTTCGCATGATTCGAAATCCTGAGCGATTGTTGGAATTAGTCCGTCTGTGTTAAACTGTAATTTATCAATTGTTTGTGCTAAGGAGTTGTTATTCTCTGTGCTTGTCATAATATTTTCCTGATGGCTTGATATTTTATAACAATCAGGGCAATATCACAATTCAGGTCTCTATGGAATAGTAATTGAGAGAGAAAAAAAGTGTTAAAACATAAACATGATCATGACGCGTGTATTGAAACCGCTCTTGAGGCAGCACAAAAAATATGTGAGGAACGCGAAACTAGATTTACGCCACTAAGGCGCAGAGTGCTCGAACTCGTCTGGAGCAAACATGAGCCGATTACAGCTTATGAAGTTCTGGATTTGCTAAGTGAGGGGAAAAAACGAGTGGCGCCACCGACAGTATATCGCGCTTTGGACTTTCTTATCGAAGAAGGATTCGTTCACAGAATCGAATCTTTGAATGCCTTTGTCGGCTGTAGCGACCCCGCACATAAGCATCAGGGTCATTTCATGATTTGTACAAAATGCAGCAATGTTACCGAAATGAACGAAAGATCACTTCATGATGTGATTGAGCAAGCTGCAAAAGAAAACGGTTATTCATACGAAAACTCAATTCTTGAGATCGCAGGTGTTTGCGAAAATTGCAGGAATTAGAGGAAATGGAGGACACATCTAGTCAGCTTCTCCGACTAGAAAATGTGTGCAAGAGCTATCACAATAACGTTGTGCTAGAAAATGTTTCCTTCTCGGTCAGTCGAGGAGAGACGGTGACGCTTATCGGCCCTAATGGCGCCGGAAAAAGCACGCTGATGAAAATTTCACTGGGTATTTTGGACGTCAGCTCCGGAAAGGTTCATCGGGCCAAGAAAATCTCCATCGGATACATGCCACAAAAAGTGATGATAGACGATGTGTTGCCGCTCAGTGTGCGTGATTTCTTATATCTTCGGCCGAATACCACGTACGATGATGTAGCTGAGGCTCTTGAAACCGTTAGGCTTTCACATATTTCACATCAACCAGTGCAAAGCGCTTCAGGCGGTGAAATGCAGCGCATATTGCTGGCACGGGCGCTACTAGGAAAACCTGACCTTCTGGTTCTTGATGAACCCGTTCAGGGCATAGATATTATGGGGCAACAGGAAATTTATGGATTAATCGCAAAAGTGCGTGATGAAACAGGGTGTGGTGTGCTTATGATTTCGCACGATCTCCATCTGGTTATGGCGTCAACCAATCAGGTACTTTGCCTCAACCGTCATATTTGTTGTAGTGGTACGCCGGAATTTGTTAAAGATGATCCCGAGTATCACGCCATGATGGGCAGACCCATGGAAGGGGTTGCCATTTATACCCACCACCACTCCGAAGGACATGACCATAAACATCACGGTCATGATTTGGTAGAGGATGATCATCATCATGATTGATGAATTTATCATAAATGCGCTGGTTGCGGGAACTATGGTCGCGGCAATTGCCGGGCCACTTGGCTGCTTTATGGTATGGCGCAAGATGGCATATTTTGGTGATACCGTTGCACATTCTGCTTTGATGGGAGTTGCGCTCGGTATTGCATTTGACAGTGAAAATCCCATTATCATGATCGCAACCTGTTCCGGTGTGGCATTGATGCTGCTTTTCTTGCAACGGGACAAGCGCTTTTCATCTGACACACTTCTTGGTATTCTTGCGCACAGCGCGCTTTCGATTGGTATGATCGTAATTTCGATGATGGAACATTTTCGCACCGATATGATGTATTATCTGGTCGGGGATATTCTCGCCATCAGTAGGGGTGATATTTACACCATTGGCGCGGTGGTCGCGTTATCAGCCATAAGTTTGTATTTCATTTGGAGACCGCTTCTTTCTTTGACTGTGAACGAGGATCTAGCACAAATAGAAGGAATCCGGGTAGACCTTGTTAAGATGGCCTATATGCTTCTGATCGCTTTCATTGTCGCTGTTGCCCTTAAGGTCATCGGGGTGCTTCTAATTACAGCGCTGATGATTATTCCGGCGGCCGCGGCACGCACCATTTCAAACACACCGTTACAAATGATCGTCTACGCGTCATGTGGCGGGATATTCTCTGTCGTTGCAGGTATTTTTGCCTCTAGTCAATGGGACGTACCTACCGGTCCAGCCATCGTATTGAGCGCGACAGTACTCTTTTTGTGTGGCCGGTTCCTTGTTCGGGTCAAAGTCTAGTTCAGCCTACTTTAGAAAACTGTTTAAAACCTCGGTCAAGGTCTTCTATGAGATCATCTGCATCCTCAAGGCCAATATGAAGGCGTATAAGCGGGCCATAATCATCCCAAAGTGGTAACGTACGTTCATTTTTAAGATCATAAAAACTCATGGCGAGGCTTTCGAACCCACCCCAACTATACCCCATTTTAAAAAGATTAAGATGATCAAGAAACGCAGTGATTGCTTCATCGCTCCCCGCTTTCAACGTAAACGAGAAGAGCCCGTTTGAGCCGTTAAAATCTCGTTTCCATATTTCATGACCCGGGCAATCCATTAAGGCTGGATGCAGAACCAGATCGACCTCGGGACGGGATTTTAGCCATTTTGCGATTTTTAAAGCACTTTCTTCGTGCTGTCTTATGCGGGTCTTAATGGTACGTATGCCGCGCATGGCTAGATTGATATCATCCGGTGCTGCCGTCTGCCCCATATAATAACTATTATCCTGAAGGCGGCGCCAGTATTTTTCTGTGGTTGTGACGGTGCCAAGCATGGCATCGGAATGACCAACAATGTATTTGGTCGCTGCTTGTATGGAAAGATCAACACCGTGATCATAAGGATTAAAATTGATCAGGTTGCCGTAAGTGTTATCCAACATGAGGATAATATCGTGCGCATGCGCTATTTTTGATATGGTGGGTATATCCTGAATTTCCATGGTCAGTGAACCGGGAGATTCGGTAAAAATAACTTTGGTATTGTCCTTAATCAGGTCTTTTATATCTTCACCCGCCATGGGATCATAGTAACTGGTTTCAATGCCCATGCGTTTCAGCACGTTGTTGCAGAGTGCCCGTGTCGGGCCATAAGCAGTATCAACCATCAATAGGTGGTCACCGCTGCTTAAAAAGGACATCAGGGCCGCGTTGATCGCGGCGATACCGCTGGGGTAGACAAGGCAGTCGTGACCGCCTTCAAGTTCAGTCATGGCATCGCGGAAGGCAAAATGGGTCGGGGTGCCACGGCGGCCGTAAAACATGATTTTATTTCTGAAGTTTTGCAGTGCGTATTTAAGATCAGATACGGTTTCAAAAAGAATGGTCGAAGCGTGGTAAACTGGTGTGTTCACGGCCTGACCTGTCCAATTTTTATTGCGTCCTGCATGGACAATTTTAGTGTCTTTTTTCATTATTTTACCCAATCAACTATATTGATATATACATGATTACTAAATGAAATTGAAAATATTCATGCTATAACACTTAAGTACAATTAAATTGCTTAAGTGCCAATTTAAAACGAATATATATGATATCGTTTTATCAGGTAATAATAATATTTTTGCTAGTAATAACTGCCCTAACAGTTCTATGAACTATTTTTTTACTTCTCTACATTAATAAGCTCAAGCGATTTAGTGACGGGTGTATCGGGATGTCCTCCCCATTCGGCCCATGATCCATCATATAGAGAGTTTTCATGATGGCCAATCAGATGTAGCGAAAATAGCAATACGCAAGCAGTTATACCACTACCACAGCTAGTAATGATCTTTTGGTTAAGATCAACGCCGCTATCAATAAAAATTTGTTTAATTTCATTTTTTGATTTGTAAGTTTTATCTTCGTTTAAAAGTTGGTTAAATGGCACATTGAAGCTGTGTGGCATGTGGCCGGATTTCAACTCTGCACGTGGTTCTGGTGACGTTCCAAGGAAACGACCATTAGATCTGGCGTCTATGACTTGCTCTTTTTTTGAAATAAGATTTTTAAGAACTTGATCAATAGAACGAACGGCATTGTCATCCTTTATAGCATTGAAACTACCTCTTGATACTCGTCGAGTAGTGTTGTCTGTTGGACGGTCTTCTGACAACCATTTTTGAAAGCCGCCATTTAATATAGAAACTTTTTCATGTCCAAAAGTTTTAAACATATACCATGCGCGTGCAGCGGATCCTAAATCACTGTTATCATATATTACGATATGATTTGAATTATCAATGCCTTTTCCAAGCATTCTATGAACCATTTTGTCTGCGCTAGGCATCATATGTGGTAACGGACTATCGGTGTTGGAAATATCATCAATATCAAAAAATACAGCACTTGGAATGTGGGCATGTTTATATTCTTTAACGGCATTACGGTTTGCAGCAGGCATGTGCCATGAGGCATCTATTATTTTTACATTAGGATTATTTAGCTTTCGTGATAACCAATCAGTAGAAACCAAAGACGGGTATCCGGTAAAACTAGGAATATGTAATGGCATAAGCATTCTCTTAGACATTGTAAATTAGGTTTTTTCCGTTTATATCCAACAGAATAATGGTAATGTTTTTATAATTTGTTAATTTAAGAGAATTTTTTAATTAAAGGATCGGTTATGGTCAAGGAGATATACAAAGGTTTGTCACAATTAGGAGGCTCGTCAACACTCGCCAGCAACCCTGATGAGGCAATAATAGAAAAAGTGCCAAATCCACGGCCGAATTCAGATTATTTTGTCCGGTTTACATGTCCGGAATTTACGTCGCTTTGTCCAGTAACCGGGCAACCGGATTTTGCCCATATAGTCATAGATTTTGTGCCTGGTGAATTTTTAGTCGAAAGTAAATCTTTAAAGCTCTATATGCATTCATTTAGAAATCATGCCGGCTTTCATGAAGACTGCACTGTTGGTATCGGCGAAAGACTGATAGCGGAGCTTAATCCCAAATGGCTTCGCATTGGCGGTTACTGGTATCCACGGGGCGGCATTCCCATCGATGTATTTTTTCAAACTGGCGAGCCACCCAAGGATATTTGGGTTCCAGACCAAGGGGTGCCAACCTATAGAGGCCGCGGATAGAAAGCATAAAAAAAGGAGGCAGAAGCCTCCTTTTTTGAATTTAATATATAATCATCAGGATCCGAAAATGATACTCGGTAGCCATGTGACCAATCCTTCGAAGTTATAAAGGATGACCAGCGCTATCAGCTGAATGACTATATAGGGCATCACACCTCTATAGATATCAGTGGTTTTCACGGTTTCTTCCGGCGCTACTCCGCGAAGATAGAATAACGCATATCCAAATGGTGGCGTTAAGAACGACGTTTGAAGGTTCATCGCCATCATCACGCCAAGCCAGATCGGGTTAATGTCCATCAAAAAGAGCACCGGTGCTACGATTGGAACAACAACAAATACGATTTGGATAAAATCAAGGAAGAACCCAAGAGCGAACATGACGACCATGACGAGCAAGAAAGCGCCAAGACGTCCACCAGGCAAGTTTGTCAGGAATTCCGTGATATAAAAATCACCATTAAATCCAAGAAAGATCAAAGTGAACAGTGCAGCACCAACCATAATGATAAAGATCATTGAGCTGATTTTTGCTGTCATCTGCATCACTTCGTGAATTATTTTATTTCGGTAAACGCGCATAAAGCTATCTGCCACACCCCAAACCATTGCGATGAGTAGCGGGATAGAAAGGCCAAATGCCACATAATCCATAAATGCTATTTCTTCGCGACCCATACGAAGATCAAATAAACCACCCAAGAATAGTAGAAGTATTATTGATGTTCCTGCCACGATAACGGGCATCGGTTTTGATTTGTCATTTTTATAACCAGACATTAAAATCGCACCAACAGCACCAAGGGCGGCAGCCTCAGTCGGTGTCGCTATACCGCCAAGAATCGAGCCAAGCACTGCTACCACCAGAATAATAGGAGGAAGGAAGGCAGCGAGAACCGGTTTTAGATCTATTTTCTCTTTAGTATCAATAACAGGAGGGCAAGAATTTGGGAAAAAGATAGCCACCAGAACCTGATAAAGAATGTAGAGTAGAACCAGACCAAGGCCCGGGATAAGCGCTCCTGCAAACAAGTCACCCACTGATAGTGGAGTAGGGGAAAAATTACCGAGGGCCAATTGCGATGATTGCCAGGCGGATGATAATTGGTCACCCAACAGAACAAGTACAATCGATGGTGGGATAATCTGGCCGAGCGTACCGGCAGCAGCGATGCCGCCAGTTGCAACTGCAGGGCTATATCCTTTGTTAAGCATAGTCGGCAGGGCCATTAAGCCCATAATCACCACCGTAGCACCAACAATACCGGTGCTGGCCGCAAGAAGCGCACCAACGATGGTCACCGAAATACCAAGGCCACCTTTCATGCGTCCCATGAGTTTACCCATACTATCCAGTAGGTCTTCTGCGATTTGTGAGCGTTCTAACATCACGCCCATAAACACAAACAGCGGGACAGCCATCATCACCACATTTGTCATGGTGCCATAGATCCTTTGGGGGACGCCACCAATAATAGAAAAGTCAAAAATTCCCATGGCAAAACCAAGGCCGGCAAACATAAGCGAGATGCCGGGAAGCGTAAAGGCAACCGGATAACCCAGTAACAAAGAACCACAGGCCATGACGAACATAACTGTGCAAAGAAGCGCATCTAATGGCATGTTAAAGAATTCGCTTAACATTATTCCCAAAATTACGAAATCAATCTGGATTCCGATTATTGATAAATCTAATATCATTAGATGCCCTCCCCAAGTGGTTCTTCTTTGAGATGTTCATATCCCAATATGACAAGAATGGAGTGTAACGAAACCGATATACCTTGAATTATTGTGCTGCCGACAAACAACAAAATCATCGATTTCAGGATATAGACAATATGAAGTCCACTGGTTTCGATTGAGCCTTCTAATATCCCCCAAGATTGGGTGGCGAAGGGCCACGCATATATTCCAATGCAAATTAATACCGGGAATAAAATAAGGAGAGAGCCAATTAAGTTGATGTAGGCTTTCTTCTTTTCATTCATTTTACTGTAGAATATATCCACACGTACATGACCGTTATGGAGAAGTGTGTATCCCGCAGCACCAAGAAAAACGAGTGAATGCATATACATCAAACTTTCCTGTACGGCGATAATACCTTCATTGTAAAGATAGTTCATCATCACGATGGCAAACTGTGTCAGTACCAGCGTTAATGTTGCCCAAGAAGTGATCTTGCCGATCACCTCGTTAACGGCATCAATGCCGCGGGCTAATTTTGCAATTCCATCCATAAGGTTGATTGCTCCCGGTTGTTAGTCCCTAAATTTAATCACATGGTCAATCTATTAGATGGCTTGACCAAATTTGTCTGACAAGCGACGTGCCGCCATATAAGGCTCATCGGCGATGCCACCCCATTCTTTTGCTTCATCCAACGTCGCCATGTAGCTATCGTAAATACGCTTTGATATTTCATCTGTTCGGCCGATATCCGCTGCAACATCCGCTGCAATATCAGCAAGAGCCTTCATAACCTCTAGCGGGAACTGGCGTGTTTTAACGCCATGCTCGTTGACCAATGTACGAAGTGCATTTGCGTTTCTTGCGTTAAACTCTGCAAGTGAACGCGCATAATGTTTTTCAGCCAATGCTTCTATAATAACACGCTCAGAAGCGCTTAAAGAATTCCAGACATCAAGGTTCCAGCCCGCAGTTACTGATGCGCTTGGCTCATGATATGCAGATGTATAGTAATACTGTGCAACCTGATGAAAGCCGAAGGCAAGATCATTCCATGGGCCAATCCATTCTGTGGCATCAATGTTGCCTTGTGAAAGGGATAGGAATATCTCACCGCCAGAAAGCGTGACCGGCGTGCCGCCCATACGTTTTATAATTTCACCGCCGAGGCCAGGAATGCGCATTTTTAGCCCCTGGAAATCTTCAATACTGTTAATTTCCTTGTTGAACCAACCGCCCATTTGCATTCCCGTTGCGTTACAAAGCATTGGTTTTACGTTGAAACGCGCCGATAGCTCGTCCCAGAGTTCTTGGCCGCCACCATACTGAAGCCATTGTGTCATTTCAGTGGCTGTTAGGCCAAATGGCACAGCTCCGAAGAAGTTAAACATGGGATGTTTACCTTGCCAGTAATAATCCGGACCATGATAAATATCTGCGTTGCCTTGCGATACGGCGTCAAATGCCTGAAGCGCTGGAACCATTTCTTCAGCAGCATACACACGAATTTTGATACGGCCATTGGTGGCTTTGTCGATGTCTTCTGCGAATTCAACGGCCCTTGTTCCGAGCCCAGGGAAATTTTTAGGCCACGTCGTCACCATTTTAAGCTCTATCGAGCGTTGGGTTTGAGTGGTACCAGCTGCACTCTTTACAGAGCCTGAGTTTGGGTCTACAGGGCTTGGACTACACGCTGCTACTGCCCCCGCAGCGAGAGTTCCTGCACCTACGGCAGCAGATTTTTTCAGAAAAGAACGACGTTTCATTTGTATGCCTTAATTTTGATGTAGATAATAATTTATTGTTATAAGATTTCATTTACTTATAAACAGCCAAAACGAAATATTCAATGATAACTTCAACATTCACCGTGGTGTCCAGCGATTTTATTTCACCAATTGCCACCCGTTTGATGCCAGTACTTCAATCGGTTTAAAATTCATTTTATAACTCATTTTAGGACTGTTCTTAACAAAATACCCTAAATAGATATGATCTAAGTCTCTGGATTTAGATATGTTTACGTGGTTGAGGACGATAAAGACGCCTAGGCTACGATTGTTCATTTCTTTTGAAATTTCAAAAAAACTATAAACCATAGATAGCGAATCCTGCATTTGATCAGTCAGGGCTGCCCCTATCAGTTTACCTCTACCGTCTCGGTATTCGATGATGACGGTGCTGATCGGGCTGTTTTCAACCATATCCTTATATTCAGAAAATGAGATACCGGCCATACCACCTTCCGCGTGACGGCTGTTTATATATCGTTGCAGAAGTTCATATTGCTCTTCTGTGGCTATGTTTGCTTTTATTTCAAAGCGTATATCTTTGTTTTTATTGAAGATGCGTTTCTGACTTTTTGACATTTTAAATAGCATGGTTGGGATGCGAACCGATTTACATTCCAGGCAGTCTTCGCATGCGGGACGGTATGCTATTTCCTGACTTCTCCTGAAGCCAACCAGCGCTAGGGAATGATGAAGTTCTTCTGCGTGATGTCTCGCCTGTTCGGGACCACGATGTTCTATTATTGCCTGTTTGTCATATGCAAGTGGTTGAGGGTTCAATTCGGTAAAAATTTTGCGCTCTGTATTCCCTTTGATATACGGGCAGGGGGCCGGGGCCGTCACATAAAATTTTGGAAAATGAGCGGATTGATCAGTCATAAAGTTCTAAATACCACAAAAACTGTCACAGATATAGCTTATATTCCGTAGTACCATGGCGCGAATAATGAATAACTAATCCACAATATAATGATCAGCGGGATACCAACTTTCATAAAATCGACAAATTTATAATTACCAGGCGCCAACACGAGCAGGTTGGTTTGATATCCCATAGGTGTGGCAAAGGAACAGTTGGCAGCAAATATAACGGCGGTGACGAAAATTAACGGATCAACCCCAAGTTCATTGGCGACACTTATTGCAATGGGTGTAAAAAGAACTGCCGTCGCGTTATTGCTGAGAATGTTTGTAAGCAGGGCAACTAGAAGGAAAAATGCGGAGAGCACCACCGTAGGACTTGTTCCATCGAGTAGATCAACCATCCCCATGGCCAGATAGGAGGCGCCGCCAGTTACCTGAAGCGAGGTGCCCATGGCAAGAGCAGAGCCAATAAGCATAAATATATTTCGGTCAACGGCATAGGCCGCTTTACGGATATTGAGGCATCCTGACGCCACCATAACAAAGGCACCTAGAATCGCGGCGACAGCGATGGGTACAATACCAGATGAAGCCATGACAACGACGCTGAAAAAAATCGTGAGTGCTTTCCATGTGTCGGCTTTGAATGGGATTTCCTTTACCGACCATTCCATGAGCATGACATCATTATTAAGGCGCAGTGATTGTATTTGGCTCTGGGTGCCGATGGCGAGCAATGTATCGTTGGCTTCAAGTCTGATGTCGTTGATTGATGCTCGGTTCATTCTGCTGCGTCTTTGTATTCCAAGAATTTTACAGCCACCGGGTAGCATGTATCCCGCCTGCTCGAGCGTCCTGCCATCCAGGCGCGATTTTGGAGCAACGATGACTTCAACAAGTTTCTGGCCGCGTGAGGCGGGCAGGGTATTGTCCTCATTTTCATCAAGATTAATAACCGCTTGGTTTTTTACATCCAAAAGCAGATTTTGATCTTCGGAAAATCGCTTGGTAAGTTCATTTCTTGTAGTTGCTATAACAAGACAGTCGCCTTTTTCAAGGGTAATGTCATCGAACGGTGGTAGGAAGTTTTTATCGCCTTTTTTCACCAATTGTACCGTAAGTCCGGCTAAAATTGGAAACATGCCAGCGACTGCCTTTTTACCAATCAATGAATTTCCTTCCGTGAGGTCAATCTGGACAATAAATTGCTTGCCGGTTATTTTTGTCTCATTAGATGAACTTGAAGTTTCACTAGGTAGAAGCCTTGGAGCAATAAACAGCACATAAATAAAACCAATAGATGCCAGAAATAACCCAGGCACAGCGAAATCAAAAAAGCCGAGTGCGTGTCCGCCAGATGCTTGAAATGCGCCATCAACCAGTAGGTTGGTGCTTGAACCGATTAGTGTGGTCATGCCGCCTAGGATAGCAACAAAACTTAACGGCATAAGATAGAGCGATGGTGATTTACCTAGATTTTCCACCAGCGTAATCATGATAGGAATAAAGATCACGACTACAGGCGTATTGTTAAGAAAGGCGCTGATCACCATTACCGTTACCAGCGATAACACCAGTACCGCAACCGGGTAATTGCTTCCCATACGGACCAGAACTTTTACCGGACTATCAAGGGCGCCTGTCTCAACCATGCCGTGACCAACAACAAGAAGCGATAAGATTGAAATAAGGGCAGGGTCGGCAAAGCCGGCAAGCAATGCCCTTGGGCCGAGAACTATTTCACCGCTCACGCTGGTAACAGGTATAAAATGGAAAAGCAGCAATAGTGAAGTGATAATGCCAAGAGATACCAGTTCCATGGGGAATTTATCGAGAACATAAAAGAATATGCCCGTTGTTATCAAGCCAAATGTCAACCACATCTGTAATGATGGTTCCATCAATTCCATATAAAACTTCCCTTTATTTAAAGGTAATTTTAACAGCAGTACTTAAAAAAACACAAGCTTTTTATGGACTTATAAATTTGAGGGCAAGGTTGGCGCTTCACGAATAACAAGAATTGTAATTCTTCTGTTTTCCGGACGGTCCGGTCTGCCGGGAAGAAGAGGTTCAGTCGCTGCTTTGCCAGTAATCTCTGCAAAGCGGTCGGCGGAAACACCTGATGATCTCAGAACACGGCGCGCGGTGTTTGCCCGATCTGAGCTAAGCTCCCAATTGGAATAATTTGCACCTGATCTAAATGGCGTTGAATCCGTGTGTCCACTGATGGAGATTCGATTAGGTAATGTGCCAACTTTTTCAGCTATATGCTCTAACATTCTTTCAGCGTAAGAATAGAGATCGGCTGACTCGTTTTTGAACATTGAACGGTTATCTTTATCAACGAGCTGGATACGCATACCATCGGCAGTCATGTCGATCATAACCTGATCTTTGAGCTGCGATAGTTCGGCACTATCCTGAATGCTCAGGTTAAGTGAGGTCGCCATGTCTTCGAACGCTTCCTGTTCACGGTTTGCCATAGCAACTGCAAAACTATTTTCTTCGGCCTCTGCCGGATCTTCAACGGGAACTTCTTCTTTTTCGATAACCACTTCATCAGGCATCGGCGTGGTTACATCGCTCGAAGATGAACCGTCAGAATTAATAGAAAGGCCTTCAAGAACACCGTCGGCACCAGCAATTGCCTGAGTGGCAGCGGTGGTCGGAGTAAAATAATCAGATAGTCCTTCTTTTTGTTCCTTAGAGGTTGAGTTCAGCAACCAGAGGAGCAGAAAAAACGCCATCATCGCGGTAACGAAGTCAGCATATGCCACTTTCCAGGCACCACCATGGGCTCCGCCGGATACTTTTTTGATCCGCTTGATTATTATGGGGCGTTGTTCGTCTGACATTTATAAACCTGTTAACTCATGAATTTTATGACTTTATCAGGCTATAATGACCGCTGTTGGTTAATTAAATATTATCAAAAGGTCAAATTTTCGATTTACATGTCGATATTGCGGTTAACATTTACCACAAAACCGTCTTCACGAAGCTCTTCAAGGATGTCCTGAAGATGCTGTGCATCACGGGTTTCAAGTGTAATATTTGAATAAGTTTCCTTGGCAGGAAGCTCCGTGAACAGACGATGATGGGAGACATCGATAATATTACCACCCTTATTACCGATTATTGACGAAATAATCGAGAGAGCGCCTGGTATATCGGGAAGTTCGATGCGTAGACGGGTTATCCGGCCGTCCCGGACAAGACTGCGCATCAAAATTGATGCCAAGAGCCGTGTGTCGATATTACCGCCAGTAACAACAAGGCCAACTTTTTTACCTCTAAACATATCGGGATAGCGAATAAGTGCGGCCAGTGGGCATGCACCGGCCCCTTCGGAAACGGTTTTTTCGAGTGTCAGCAGCATGCCAAGTGCTTTTTCAATTTCTTCTTCGCCGACAAGCAAAACATCATCGACAACGTCCTTGCATATTTCAACGGTTCGTTTGCCAATGGTTTTCACTGCGATACCTTCAGCAAGCGTTGATCCCTGAGCGATATAATCTTCGTCATTGAAGGCCCTGTAGAGGGATGGAAAACGCTCTGACTGAACACCAATTACCTTAATGTCAGGTTTGATTGCCTTTGCAGCTGTTGCAATACCTGCGATTAATCCGCCGCCACCAACAGGCACCAATAAGATGTCAATATCCGGAAAATCCTCTAAAAATTCGATTGCAATGGTTCCTTGACCGGCCATCACATGAAAATCGTCAAACGGGTGAACGACAGTAAGCTCCCGATCCTTCGCTATTTTTAGCGCGGCTTCGGCGGTTTCATCAAACCTCTCGCCTACCTGGATTACTTCTGCCCCCAGTGCTTCAGTGTTACTAATTTTTACAAAGGGAGTGCCCAACGGCATGGCAATGGTTGTCGGGATACCAAGTCTGCTGCCATGATAGGCGACACCCTGGGCATGATTTCCAGCACTGGCGGCGATAACGCCTTTTTTTTGCTGTTCAGGTGTTAAATTAAGAAGTTTATTTAGAGCGCCACGCTCTTTAAATGATGCTGTAAATTGGCGGTTTTCAAGCTTGATATATACATCGGCACCGGTAATTTTTGAAAGTGTAATAGAATGATTTGTTGGCGTATGCTTAATCGCACCGTCAAAATCCTTAGCGGCTTTTTTTATGTCTTCGAAACTAAGTTTATCTATGGTTCTATTCATGCTGTTACTGCCATTTGCTCTATTGCTGCGCCGTATTTAGCCCTTGATATATTGGTTTATCACCAAAATGTCCAAATTTATTGTGCAATATTTTTTCACTTTTTTGGCCTGACATTAAAACTTGCTTAATAACCTTTAACTATAACTATGGTTAATTATGAAAAAACAAGGGTTAGTTGGATGTTAATAATTGTAGGTATTCTCGTTACGATGGGAATGGTGTTCGGCGGGTATGTTATCGCCGGCGGCGCAATGGAACCTATATTGCATGCGTTACCGCTCGAAGGAATGATGATTGGCGGAGCTGGTATTGGCTCATTTCTCGTTGGTAATGGCGGATCAGTTCTCAAAAAGGCGGGGAAGGGACTTGGTCATGCTTTTAAAGGGGCGAAATGGAAAGCTGATGATTACAAGGATCTGATATGTCTGTTATTTATGATTTCCAAGTTAATTAAGACAAAGGGTGTGATCGCACTGGAAGCACATATCGAAAATCCAGAAGAGAGTAAAATTTTTAATCATGTAGGCAGAGTCAAAGATGATCACCATATTGTTGATTTTATCTGCGATTATTTTCGTATGACGACAATGAATTTTGATGATCCCCATCAAATGGAAGATGTGATGTTGAAGGATTTGGAGAAGCATCATCACGAGGAAAGCGAAGGTGCGCATGCGCTTGCCATTCTTGGGGAAGCTTTTCCTGCTCTGGGTATTGTTGCCGCAGTTCTTGGTATTGTTAAGACTATGGGTTCCATTGACCAGCCAGTGGAAATTCTTGGTGCCATGATTGGTGGAGCACTTGTTGGTACTTTCCTAGGTATTTTAATATCATACACCATTGCTAGTCCACTTGCAGGGCGTCTGCAGCAGATTATTGATGAAGAGGGCCATGTCTATGATGTGCTCAAAGACTTTATTATTGCTCATCTTCATGGAAGTGCACCACAAATAGCAGCCGAGATTGCGAGAAAATCAGTACCTGGGGAATTTCAACCATCATTTTATGACCTTGATGAACTGCTTCAAGAAATTCCAAATGATGTATTTTCCTAAATTGTAAAATTATTGAATTTAAAGCCCGCTTTTCGAAGCGGGCTTTTTTTTATAGATTCTGTAATTTTTTAGCAACCACTGGTGCAAAATAGGTCCAGATTCCGCTGGCTCCAGCACGCTTGAACGCAAGTAAGCTTTCCATCATGGCACGGTCAAGATCAAGCCAGCCATTGGCCGCCGCGGCATGGATCATCGCATATTCGCCGCTCACCTGATAGGCAAAAGTGGGGAACTGGAGCTCTCGGGTGACCCGATCAATAATATCCAGATATGGCATGCCGGGCTTCACGATAATACTGTCGGCGCCTTCATTAATATCCATAATCACTTCGCGCATTGCTTCATCTGAATTGGCTGGATCCATTTGATACGTTTCTTTGCCGACCTTAAGAGAAGTGGAGGAGCCCACGGCATCACGAAATGGTCCGTAAAATGCAGACGCATATTTCGCCGCATAGGACATTATTCCGATATTAAAATATTTCCTATTTTCAAGCATGGTACGGATTGCAGAAACTCGACCGTCCATCATATCTGAAGGGGCAATGATATCGCATCCCGCCTTAACCTGGATCTGGGCCTGATTGACCAGTGCTTCGAGCGTTAAATCATTGTCGACATAGCCGTTTCTGATCAAGCCGTCCTGACCATGTGTTGTGTAGGGATCAAGCGCGACATCACAAATTATGCCGATATCCGGAACCTGATCTTTGATGGCACGAACAGCGCGGCAAATAAGATTTTCTGGATTTACTCCTTCGTAGCCGTCATCAGATTTTAAATCTTCCGGTGTTTGTGGAAAAAGAGCGATCGCCGGGATGCCGAGATCCTTTGCCATCGCCGCATTTTCAATAGCTAAATCGATGGTTAGCCGCGATACATCAGGCATGGACTTAATGTTGGTGGCCGTGTTTTCACCTTCCTGAATAAAAAGTGGCCAGATCAGGTCATTTACACTTAGTGAATTTTCACGCGCCAGATTACGCGACCATGCTGTTTTTCGGTTGCGTCTTGGGCGGCTGCTGGGGAAAGAACCTGCGATCATTAAGCACTCCAGAATTTTTTTCGATTTATTTTAAACTATTACCTAATTGTAAACAAATTTTTAACAGCTTGTTAGGTATGTTGTTATATAACGTACGTAAATAAAGCAAAATATTTTTAAGAATAATAGGATATCAGGATGTCACTAACTCATCATAGCAGTAACCTAATCGGTGGCCATGAAACTCAGGAAACCAGAACGCGGCATAACTTCCTCGAATGCCTACGGCTTATTGAACGTCTACACAGAAGAATGCTTGATATCGTCAAACATCGTATTGATTCCAAAGGCATGAGCGATATTAATTCAGTGCAGGCTCTGTTGCTTTATAACATTGGGGATCATGAAATTACCGCAGGCGATCTTCGTAATCGCGGCTATTATCTTGGCTCAAACGTATCTTATAATTTGAAAAAACTTGTTGAAGCCGGTTACATCAGACAAGAACGTTCTGAACATGATCGCCGTGCACTGCGAATCTGGCTTTCTGATAGTGGAAAATCTGTTTGTAATCTTGTTGGCGAGCTTTTCGATGAAAATCTCGACATGGTGAAAGATCAAAACCTATTCACTGATCAGGGCGTAACAGAGCTTCGCGACCGTCTACGGTCCCTTGAAAGCTTCTGGACAGATATGCTTCGTTTTTCCGGCGACTAATAATTTTTCATGAATTTTAGATTGTGGTTTGAATTCATCAGTTAAAGAAAATAAACTGATCGAAGTAAGAAAAGCACAATTTTTTCTTCCTTTGTCCTTTAAACTAAGGTAGGACAGGTCGAAACTAATCACGTGGAAACAGTTTAATGGATTATGACCGCATATTTTCAGATGCGATAGCTGGCATTAAAGATGAAGGCCGCTACCGAGTTTTTATGGATATTGAACGTAAAAACGGCGAGTTTCCATGTGCGACCTGGCATACTGAAGCGGGCGAAAAAGATATCGTGGTCTGGTGCAGCAATGATTATCTTGGTATGGGGCAGCATCCTGACGTAATTAAAGCCATGAAAGACGCCATTGACAAGGTTGGTACCGGCTCTGGTGGCACGCGTAATATCAGTGGTACTCATCATTATCATGTGATGCTTGAAGCAGAGCTTGCCGATCTTCACGACAAGGAAGCGGGGCTGCTGTTCACGTCTGGTTATATTTCAAATGAAACCTCCATTTCCACTATTGCTAAACTACTCCCCGGCTGCATTATTTATTCTGATGAACTTAATCACGCATCCATGATCAATGGTGTGCTTGGTGGCAAATGTGAAAAAAGAATTTTTAAACATAATGATGTGCAGCATCTTGAGACACTTTTAAGTGCTGATGATGCGGAAAAACCAAAAATTATTCTGTTCGAGTCCGTATATTCCATGGACGGCGATTTTGCCCCGATCGAAGAATTTTGCGATCTGGCCGATAAATATAACTGTATGACTTATATGGATGAAGTACATGCGGTTGGTATGTACGGTCCCCGCGGTGGTGGAGTAGCGGAGGAGCGCGGCATTATGGACCGTATCGATATTATTGAAGGTACCCTCGGAAAGGCCTTCGGCCTCATGGGTGGTTATATTACAGCCTCAAAAGATATTGTTGATTGCGTACGCAGTTTTGCTGCTGGCTTTATTTTCACTACGTCGCTGTCACCTGCGCTGACCGCCGGGGCGTTGGCAAGTGTGCGCCATCTAAAGAATTCAACGGTTGAACGTGAAATTCACCAGGAACGCGCCGCGACGCTAAAAGCGAAGATGCGCGAAGTTAATTTACCGGTTATGCCGTCGGATAGCCACATTGTTCCGGTTCTTGTCGGCGATCCTGTTATCTGTAAACAGGCATCAGATATGCTGCTCAACGATTATGGTATTTATGTGCAGCCAATAAACTACCCGACTGTGCCGAGGGGAACAGAACGACTTCGTTTTGCCCCAAACCCGCTTCACAATGACGATATGATGGAACACTTGGTCGGGTCGCTTAAAGACGTGTGGCAAAAACTCAATATCGATAAATGTTCCAGCGCAGCATAACCGATTAACAAAGGGCACCCAAAGATGAGCGATAGTGAATTTATTATTGAATTTATCGCCATGGGAAACTCCGTAAAAGTGACTTGCGTCGATCCCAAAACCGGACGCGAGGTTTCGACCATTGGGCCAGCCAATTTACCAAGGTCACAACTCAGTAAGGCTGCAGTCAATAAGATGCTTTATGTGCTGAATAAGGAACAATCTTAAATAAAGGAATGAGGTTATGGCATTAAATGTGGTGATAACAGGGGCCAATAGGGGTATCGGACTGTCATTTTGTGAGCATTATAAAAACCATGGTTGCACAGTATACGCCGTCTGCCGAAGCTCAAATGCAGAATTGGAAGCTGTCGCTGATCATATCATCGATGGCATTGATATAAGTAACGCGGAAGATTGCCAAAGACTATTTGAAAGTCTCTCGAATGTTAAAATTGATCTGCTTATTAATAACGCTGGAATTTTGGCAACTGAAACTCTGGGTGAGCTTGATTTCAATTCGATCAATAAACAATTTCAAGTCAACACCATCGGTACATTGCGCGTGAGCGAAGGACTGCTTGGTAACCTCACGCAGAGCGGCAAAATAGCAATGATTACTAGCCGGATGGGATCCATAGCCGATAATACAAGCGGAAAATCTTATGGCTATAGAATGTCCAAGACAGACGCTGGACTTCGAAAGTCCGGCAGAGAGATTTGAAGCATGTGTT
>CAXBLS010000042.1:0-26271 GCA_963976585.1 uncultured Kordiimonadaceae bacterium | reverse complement strand
AAGAGAGGTTATTAGAAGCTGGAAAACAGATAAAGACAACATCGTGAGGTACGGGGAAGGTGTTTCGAATAAAAATAGGCAACTTAAAGTGAGAAGTGTCGCAGATTATAGAAGGACAGAAGATACTAGTTGGTTTTATTTATATGACGTGGATTTAAACAAGGAAGATATACCGTTTAAATTTGTTGCATTTACAGATGATCCGAATGTCATATACATACTGAAGCCAGCTGAAAATGGGAATAATTCTCTATACACATACAACGTTAACACGAAGCAAACTGAAGCCTTAATCGCAGGTAGTGACGATTATGAAATTGAATTTGTGAAGCTTGATGAAGACGGCAAACCAGAATGGTACAGGTATAATGCTGAAAAACCCGGAATTGGATACTTAACTGATGATGGCAAAAGACTGGATGCTATCTTTAAGAAAAATTTTCCAAATAAATATGTTTCAATAAATTCAAAATCAAGAGACAACAATAAAATTGTTTTTAAAGTAAGTGCATCAAACGATCCTGGCACTTATTACTTACTCGATATAAATGCGGGTAAAATTGAAATGTTGAACTATATCTATCAGGAAGTAAATGTTGATACGCTTTCACAGATGAAACCTGTGTCTTATGAGGCAAGAGATGGACTAAATATTCCTGGATATTTATCATTACCAAATGGTAATGAAAATAAAAAATTACCCACCGTTATTTTTCCACATTGGGGGCCAGCAATTCGTGATACGCTAAGATTTAATTATATTGCGCAGTTTTTAACCTCGCAAGGCTACGCTGTGTTGCAAATGAATTACCGCGGATCCACCGGGTACGGTAAAGCTTATGAAAAGTTAGGTGATCATCAGTGGGGAAATAAAATGCTTGAAGACATTAATGATGGCACGACATGGATGATTGAGCAGGGTTATGCGGATCCAGATCGAATTTGCATTTTCGGGGATACTTACGGCGGATATGCAGCATTGCAGAGTATCGTCAAAGATCAATCGCTCTATAAATGTTCTATTGCGCATGCTCCTATTACTGACCTCGAAACCTATCGTGAAACCCGAAGAAATTATACGAATTTCAGAGCACATATGAATTATATTGAGAGTGAAGAATATGATCTGCATCAAGCGTCACCAGCAAATAATGTTGATAAGATTAATATTCCTGTTCTGCTTATGCATTCAGAAAAAGACAGGCGCGTGAGAGTTCGTCAAAGCCAAGGCTTTGAAAGTAAAATGAAAGCAGCTGGAAAGGAAATAGAGTTTGTACATTGGAAAGAAGGCAATAATTTTCTGAGTGGGCAGGTACAACGCGTAGATTTCCTTCGTCAAACAGGGCTATTTCTTGAGAAGCATTTGAAATGATTTCAACGCTGTTCAATTCTTTGTGACTAAACAATAATTTATTGCAAAATAGGCGCAATCCATGCACTGTGAATTCGGCTAGGGTATGGAGAAGATAAAATGCGTGTAGTTGCCCCATTTTTTATTATACTAATTTCACTATTCACATCGGCGCTTGCGGCTGAAAAGGTTGTTATCGCCCACCGTGGTGCCAGTGGATACCTACCGGAACATACGATCGCGGCAAAGGCGATGGCGTATGCCATGGGTGTGGATTATATCGAGCAGGATGTAGTAATGACCAAGGATGATCAGTTGGTTATACTTCATGATCATTATTTGGACCGTGTAACAGACGTTCAGGAAAAATTTCCACAACGAAAACGTGAGGACGGCCGATATTACGTGATTGATTTTACGCTTGATGAAATTAGGTCCCTTGAGATAGTTGAAAGATACAGTTTCGATGAAGAAGGCACTAGAGTGCCAGTGTTTCCTGATCGCTTCCCATATGCAAAGTCACGGTTCAAGGTTCATACGCTTGCGGAAGAAATAGAACTTATTCAAGGACTAAACAAATCAACCGGTGGCGACGTGGGTATTTATCCAGAATCAAAAAGTCCCGAATTTCACTTATCAGAAGGCAAAGACCTCAGCGCTGCCATGCTTAAAACACTAAAACATTACGGATATACAGATAAGCTGAGTAAAGTATATTTTCAAACTTTTGAAATAGAAGAACTAAAACGAGTGCACGATGAGCTACTGCCTTTGCTTGAGATGGACATCAAACTTGTTCAGTTGATGGGGGGAGAAGAACTTTATAAGGATATTATTACTGCTGAGGGACTAACGGAACTTTCCACCTACGCCGATGGAATAGGGCCAAGTATGTTTATGATTACGGAAACAAAAGACAAGGGTGTGACCTATAAGGTTACGGATCTGGTGAAAGACGCCCATGCTGCGGGGCTTGAAGTTCATCCATATACGTTTCGTGCGGACAGTTTTGCTATTCCACAGTTTGCGGGAAGTTATGAAGGGCTTCTTGATATTTTCTTGAATCAAATAGGCGTGGACGGGGTTTTTAGTGACTTTCCCGATAAGACGGTGAAATTTCTCGAAACCAATAGATAATAGGCTAGTACATGATCGGATTTTTAAAACCAGCGGCACACCAGCAACAAATAGATGAAGAAGAAGTAGACAGTGAATATAAACGACTGAGATGGCAGGTATTTATTGGTATATTCGTCGGTTACGCTGGATATTATCTGGTTCGCAAGAACTTTACGCTCGCGATGCCTTCACTCATAGAGGAGGGCTTTTCCAAGACCGAGCTTGGTTTTGCGCTTTCCGGTGTGGCTATCGCATATGGACTTTCAAAATTCATCATGGGCAGCGTTTCTGATCGTAGTAATGCCCGTTATTTTATGTCTATAGGACTAATGGCATCGGCATTTACCATGATTGCTATGGGAACAATGGCCTGGGCCACAAGTACCGTGATGATCATGTTTTCACTGCTGCTTGTAAATGGCTGGTTTCAAGGGATGGGCTGGCCACCAAGTGGCCGAGTGATGGTTCACTGGTTTTCACCAGCTGAGCGCGGAACAAAAATGGCTTTATGGAATGTTGCACATAATGTTGGTGGTGGTCTTGTCGGCCCACTAGCTATCTTGGGAATGGCGATCTTTGCTGACTATCACGCGGTGTTTTATTTCCACGGGATGATTGCGGTTGTCTTTGCTGTATTTATATTTGTCATGGTGCGGGATACACCGCAATCTCAGGGACTTCCGACCATTGAGGACTATCATCACAACTACCCGACAGCATTTGAATATAGTAAAACTCATGAAAAGGAATTTTCGGCTAAGGAAATCTTCTTCGAATATGTGCTCAACAATAAGCTGCTATGGGCGATCGCTGTGGCTAATGCCTTTGTGTATCTGGTGCGGTATGGTGTTCTTGATTGGGCGCCGACCTATTTGAGTGAAGTTAAGGATTTTTCATTTACAGAAACCGGCTGGGCTTATGCGCTCTACGAATGGGCAGGAATTCCGGGAACCATTATCTGTGGCTGGGTATCGGATCGCTATTTCAGGGCCTGTCGGTCACCTGTTTTGATCATATTCATGATGATCACAATGATTTGTGTGATCGTTTATTGGTTTAACCCTCCTGGTAATCCGGGTCTTGATATTGCAATGTTAATCACCATTGGCTTTTTTATTTACGGTCCAGTTATGCTTATCGGGCTGTTCGCTCTTGATCTCGTCCCAAAGAAAGCTGCGGGAACCGCAGCTGGTTTTACCGGATTGTTCGGTTATGTAGGTGGTGCGGTTTCAGCGAACATTGCTATCGGATACGCTGTAGATACGGCTGGGTGGGATGCGGGCTTTATATTAATTGTTGGTGCCTGTATTATGACTATCATATTGGTATCATTCACAATGAAAGCGGAGAAAAGAACAAATGAAATTAATAACACCTAGAACACTCCTTCTAAGCGCAGGGTTATTGATGCTCTCGTCCTGCTCTCAAGAGAACGCAGTTGCGACGGTAGATTTCGGCGATTCTTCGTGGCTTATTGAAAATGCCGATATTTATGATGGCTCCGGTGGAAATCACTTTTCAGGGGATCTGCGGATTATTGACGGAATTATAATAGAAGTTGGTGATCTAACTCCAAAAGACGGTGAAAAAACATGGGACGCGAGCGGCTTTGTTCTTTCCCCAGGCTTCATTGATCCACATAGTCATGCGGATAGCAAATTGATGGATAAACCAGCTTCAGCGAGTCTTCTGGCACAGGGTATCACAACGATTGTTAGTGGTCTTGATGGATTTCTTTCAAAGTTTGGCGAACCTTTTGTGTCGGTTGCGGACAATATGGCGCATTTCGAAAAGAATCCTGCGGCCGTTAATTTGGCTATTTTTGGCCCACACAATACTTACCGCGCTGAGGTAATGGGAGACGACTACAAACGCCTTGCTACTGCTGCGGAAATAGAGCAGATGAAGGCTTTGCTTGCAAGAGATATGAGCGCGGGAGCGCTCGGTTTAGGTGCCGGTCTTGAATATGAGCCGGCGATATATTCCAGCACGGACGAAATTGTAGAGCTTGCCAAAGTGGCGAGCGAATTTGGTGGCCGATATTCAAGTCATATTAGAAGTGAGGATGTTTCCGTCACGGAAGCATTTGAGGAAGTTGTAATCATTGCCAGAGAAGCAAACGTTCCTGTAAACATCAGTCATGTCAAACTTGCTATAACCACTTTATATGGGGCGTCAACGGAGTTTCTTGCAAACCTCGATACCGCCCGCCAAGAGGGCCTTGATATAACCGCTGATATCTATCCCTATGATGGATGGCAAAGCACTTTGGCGATACTCATTCCTTCTCGTGATTATGAGGACCGTGAGGCTGCGGAATATGCCCTTAACAGCTTGTCCCCACCTCATACGATTATGTTTAGCAATTATGAAAAGGATCCGAGCTATGTTGGCAAAACGCTTGAGGAAGTTGCATTAGCGGAAAATATTGATCCAGTAGATTTGCTGATGAACTTGTTACAAACAGCCGATAAAGAAGGGAAGTCCATTAGTATCATAGGTCGAAATATTAACGATGAAGATATTCTGACCTTCATGAGATGGCCACATACGGCCATCACGACGGACGGGGCAATTGATGATCGTCATCCGCGGGGACAAGGGACATATCCAAGAGTTCTCGGGCGTTATGTTCGTGAAAATGGACATTTGTCATTAACCAACGCAATTCAGAAAATGACTTCACAAGCGGCGAAGAACTTGGGTTTCAAGGATAGGGGATTGATAAAAGAGGGATATATTGCTGATTTGGTGGTGTTCAATAAAGATACCATCATCGACCATGCTACTTTCGATGATCCTTTGCAATATTCTAGCGGAATTAAAGCGGTGTGGGTTGGCGGCCAACTTGTTTGGGAAAATGATGTTGAAACAGGAGCCCGGCCAGGAATAATTATTAAGAGAGAATAATGTTTAGTGGGCGTTCTTATTGATGAATCCGACGAATGCAGTACGGATCAGAATTTTTAAGTCAAAAAAGAGTGACCAGTTTTCCGCGTAATATACGTCGTATTTAACACGGCTTTCCATTTTATCGACGGTGTCTGTGATGCCGCGAAAGCCGTTTATCTGTGCCCAGCCGGTAATACCTGGCTTTACCCGGTGACGGGCAAAGTAACCATCAATCACTTTGGCATAGTCTTCGTTATGATCAACAGCATGAGGGCGCGGGCCGACAAGGGACATGCTGCCATCAAGTACATTGAATATTTGTGGTAACTCATCAAGGCTTGTTTTTCGAATAAATTTCCCGACCCGGGTTACGCGAGCATCATTTTTCGTTGCCTGCTCAGTTTTACCTTCGGGGACCGGGGTGTGGGTCATGGAACGAAATTTATAAATTTCAAATATCTTGTTATTATAGCCGTAGCGCTTTTGGCGAAATATTACAGGTCCCGGACTTTCTATCCAAATTGCTGCAGCGATAATGACCATCAACGGGGCAAATATAGTCAGGGCAATGAGCGAGAAGATAACGTCTTCAACTTTTTTAATGAAAATCATCCAGTCGGAGAAGGGGGTTCTGACCACCTCAATCATTGGAACACCAATGAAATGGTTTGTGGACGGCTTATATGGTATGCGAAATCCAACCAAATCCGAGCTTAAATAAATATGTACCGGAAATTCGCGAAGCTTTCGGGCGATCTTATATAGTCTGTCGTCAGCGCTCCAAGGTAAGGTGATTATAACATCGTCAACCTTGTTGTTGCGAATATAACGATGGAGATCGTCTAGATTGCCAAGAACTGGATAGCCGCATACTTCCGGTCCTGTTCGTTCGATGCGATCATCAAAAATACCAATAATATTGTTTAGCTTAGGGTCTTCACTTTCTATTTTTTCGATGAGCATTTCTGCGCGACGATCGCTACCGACGATGATGACATTACGGGCAAAGAGTTTGTTTTTTGTCATGAGTTTTATGACATAATATCCGAAAATACGTCCGCATATTATTAAGGTGGTCGAACTTGCCACAAACCAATAAACCCAGGATTTATTAAAATAATCAGTAACGTCTAGTGAATATGCAATTGAGATGAAAAGACAAAAAGCTGTTGCGAGAACCGCTAAAATTTTTGAAATATTGGTAAATGGTGCAATGAAGGTTTCAAAATTATAAAGACTTGCAAAATGAGATAGGAACCATGAACAAAATAATACAAATATAATTGCCGAAGAATATATCTTAGAATTAACAACAGAGAAGTTGAAGATCAGGTAATAACAAATCGCACCGCTCAGAACGATCCATAAACCATCAAAAATAACGTAGAGTCCCGTGAGCACAGCGTGTGACACAGGGATGCTTTTGACAGTCCTATTAATTTTAGGAGTATGAATTTCCTCATGCGACAACGTATTGCACTCTTTTACTTGATGTTTTAGTAGCAATTTTATTTGCTAAGATTTCGGCTTATTCTATGTCCAGATAATGAATAAGCGATTAATACGCCTATATTTTTTTTGTTCAACAAAAAACCTATTAAATTTTTCTTAAAAATGGTGAAATTACTATATATATTTCTGAACAATTGCTGTAATATCATTCTAGATTATACATTGGGTAAAAAAGAGCATAAATGGCTCACTGTCCCAAAGTAGGATTAGTTGGTACTAACTGTCAAGAATCTTTACAATTACTATAATTAATTGATTATGCATTATGATAAGCCATTGAATTAATTAACTAAAAGTAATTTGGCACGAAAATTGCTACTTAGGACATGGAACATTGGTACCTATGTTTTAACCAATGATTAAAGTTTAACCAATAAGAATATACTAAAAAACCCGTTAAGGAACGTAAGATATGTTTAAAAAAATTTCTATTGTAATTAGTGCGTTGGTATTTTCAGCTTTTGTTGCTGTTAGTGGAGCACAAGCCGTGTCTGTAGACCCGACATTTTTCGCCAACTACAATAATGATACTGGTGCTGGCGCGATCAATGATATTTATGCATTCGAAGCAACAGCAGATACCAACCTGAAATTTATTTTCAGTGTGAACCATCCACAAGCCGATTTTAATGTCGGCATTTCGAATCTTGTGATGACTTGGAGTGATGGAAATATTGCGCACATTATTACAAATAATTTAGGTGTTGTTGTCGGAGTTCCATTCTTCCACGCAATGCTAACTGGAGCTAATGAAACACTTACCGTAACAGGGAACTTCCTTGCTAATGGTGGTGGCTATACGCTTACAGTAGCGGCTGTTCCACTTCCACCAGCTGTGATCGCTTTTTCTACTGCAATGCTCGGTGTAGGTTTCCTCGCCCGTCGCAGAAGAAAAAAGAAAGAAGTATTCGCTTAATAAACTATCAATCCTGAGGCGTATTATATTAGTACGCCTCGCTGGATTGACGTGTTTCTCAGTGAGCATTAATGTTTTGGTTGATTTTTAAATTAACCAGCATTAATGCTTTTTTTCGTGAGGCCTCTTAATTTCAAAATCGTGTCACGTTATTTCATCGTTTTTCTACTGCAATGATTTCTGAATTATCAAGTGAAGATTAAAAATAGTGCCAAATAACTATCTTCTGATAGTTATGGATTTTAAGGGAGAATTTTGTTCCTTAATTTTCCGCTGATAAAATTTTGCTCTACGTCAGCGATTATAATCGTGATAACGAAGGTATTTTGCTTTTAATATTTAATGATGTTACTTATCAATTGTTAATTATTTTATTTTATAACTTGAAAATATATTATAACTTATTGAAATTCGTATAAAGAAACGGTTGATACATTGATGAGACGCTTAACATTTTTATTGGCATTCTGTTGCACAGCTATCTTGGGAAGTTTGTCGTCAACGGCGCAAAACCTCGACAGCTATACATTAAATCCGGGTGATCAGCTCCATATATCGGTATGGCGCGAAGAAACACTTGATAAAGAAGTAACTGTTCTTCCTGACGGACGTATCACATTTCCACTTATCGGAAGTGTCGATGTGGTAGGGGTATCAAGTATTGAGCTTGAAAAAATCATTGAAGAAAAACTTAGCGATACCATTCCAGAGGCCGAGGTAACTGTTCTTGTCTTATCTGTTAGTGGAAATCGCGTTTATGTTATCGGTAAAATAGTCAGACCGGGTGAATTCATAATGAATTCAAGAATGACAGTGGCCCAGGTCTTAAGTCTTGCAGGTGGACTCGACCGTTTTGCAGATGGTAATAGTATAAAAGTGCAAAGAATAGAAGATGGTGGGATCAGATATTTTGAATATAATTATGATGATTTGTCGTCCGGAAAAAACATCGAATCCATGGGCTTTATACTGAAAGCTGGCGATGTGGTCATCGTACCGTAAAAAAATAATGATAAAAGGTGAACTCAAATGTCTAATTATACCAATACGACAATACCACAATTATTAAGCATACGAAGGCCACTATCCCTAGGTGTTTGTGCCGTTGCCTTGCTGACTTGCCATGCTGCAGTGGCTGCTGAAAGCAGTATTGAATTTGGTTTGAGTGGTGAGGCCTCCTATGATGATAACCGCTATTTATCCTCAACTAACAAACAAGATGTTTATATCTTTCGCATTAATCCATCAGTAGGGATTTTAATGGAGGACGAAGGTTCAGAAACTTTATTTTCAGTATTTGGTTCCTACGCACTTTCATCAGACCAGTTGGTGCAGGAAGACCGCTTTAATTATGGTGGTAGCGTTACAGGGAACTATCAGTTTGAATATTCAAGCTTGAGCCTTGCAGCTGGCTACAACCACGATTCTGTGCTCGACACAGAATTTGAAGATACCGGTATATTCTCTAACAATGCCACAAGGGATAGCGGAAATGCGTCGTTTGGTTACGAAACCAGCCTCAGTGAAACATGGAGCCTCAGAGTGTCTGATAATTTTCAGGTTATGGATTACTCGAGCTTAGTTTTTAACAATTTCTGGAGTAATAGGGCTGGTATGGGGGTTGATGTTTTGATAAACGAACGCACGGCCCTTGTTCAAGATTTTTCTTATCTTCGTTATGAGCCTGAGAATGTGCTAGCGCCAACACGTAATAGTTATAGCTACCTTGCAGGACTTCGGCATGACCTTAGTGAGAATACCAGAATGACGGTAACGGGCGGTGTTTCTTATCTTGATGACGTATATCGTTGGAGCGCGGTCGCTGAACTTGTCCATGAGCTTGAGAATAACCAGTTATCGGTTAGAGCAGCGCGCGAAATTCAGCCAAGCGGATTAGGTGGTTTGAAACAGGACGAGTCTATTTCTTTCGACACAACATATAATTATTCTTTAAGTACCAATATGGGCCTCACAGCGTCTTGGCGCCGTAGTAAGAGCCTTGATAATTTTATCGCGTTTGACAATGAATTTATCGGCTTTAGCCCTTGGGTCAGCTTTGAAGTGATGAGAGATTTGAACGTTCGCCTTAGATATCATCTACGCCGTCAAAAAATTGGTATTACTAATGATTGGGGTATCTCAAACTCATTTTATATTTCAATAGAATATTAAATTTGAATTTTTACCGGATAAACAATGGAATATACAGAAGCTGAACTAACATTAAGAGACTATGTCGCCATATTAAAGCGGCGTTATCTCTACCTCATAATTCCTTTTGCTGCAGTTTTAGCGGTGAGTGTCGGGGTGGCGTTGTTTATGGCACCAGTATATCAATCGACCGGTACAATTATGGTTGAATCTCAACAAATTCCAGACAATTTCGTTCAATCTACCGTAACGAGCTACGCGGACGAACGCATTGGAGTTATAACGCAACGAGTGATGATCCGAGAAAATCTACTGCGTATCATTGATAAATTCAATCTTTTCGGCAACGACAGGCGAAGTATTCCAGCATCGGCTCTAGTTGAACGAATGAGAAGTATGGTTGGAGTTGAAATAATCAGTGCTGATGTCGAAGGTCAAAGAAATAATGGCCGTACAGCAATTGCTTTTAAAATATCTGTTGAGCATAGCGACCCAAATCTTGCGTTTAGTGTCGCCAATGAATTTGTCACATTGTTTTTGGACGAGAATTTAAGAAACAGGATTTCAAGAGCATCAGAAACTACAGATTTTCTCAATAATGAAACTCAGAAATTAAAAGACGAACTTGAAACTATCGAAAATCAAGTGGCAGATTTTAAACAAGTCAACAGTAGCTCACTTCCAGAACATCTCGATCTTCGCATTAATCAGCGCGAGCGAGCAATCAGAGCAGCAGAAGACATTGACCTGTCGATCAAAACACTTGAATCCCAGAGAAACATTCTTGAGATCGATCTTTCATCTATCACTTATAATTCGAGCACGGGGGGCGGCTCCATTTCCCTGAATCCGGAACAAGAGTTGGCTAAACTGGAAGCGCAACTGATGGACAAATCTACCATTTACGGTGCATCGCATCCAGATATAACATCATTGAACAGAAAAATAGCTCAGCTAAAAGAAACCATCAGTGCGGGTGGTGGTACTTCCGAAACTGATGAAGCAGTGATTGGCGATCCTGTCTCCGCTAAAATACGGTCAAGAATAGCGTCAATTAATGAAACTATAGAAACCCAACTCGCCCTAAAAACAGAGATTGAACAGAATATTGTAGATCTTGAAGAAACCATAATCCAAACACCGCAGGTGGAAAGAGGTCTTAGGGCTCTTAACCGCGGTTATGAAAATTCCCTCGCTCAATATGAGTCAATAAAAGCTAAACTGATGGACGCGCAACTATCAGAAAGCCTTGAAGAAGAAAAGAAGGCAGAACGTTTTCTTGTTCTGGAACCCCCGGTTCTGGCTGAAACACCGATCCGGCCAAATCGGCAAAAAATTATTGTACTTGGTTTTTTTCTTGCTTTCGCATCAGGCGTCGGGGCCATTTTCCTGATTGAGATGATCGATGGTAGTGTTTACGGTATGGCTCGACTAACCGAAGCGGTGCAACAACAGCCGCTTGCCAATATTCCCTATATTGATACTTGGGAAGAGACAGCGAAAGGTAAAAACAGGATTAAGGTAGTTGCCGGATTCTCTGTGGCAAGTGTAGTATGTGCGCTTATGTTAATTCATTTTCTATATCTGCCGCTGGATATGTTCTTCTATAAGGTCTGGACACGGATCAGTTGATTTTCTTTAATTTGAAAGGGGCGCCCTATGGAGCGTATTAAACAAGCCATTGAGAAAGTGAAACAGCAGAACAAGACTGCTGGGTTGAACGCTTTGGGCGGTAGGCTTGAAAAAAATAATACATCTGGCACTGTGGCCGATGATTTTTCCTATAGCAATACTAAAACTGTTGAGCTAGACCCTGCTCATCTTGAGAAAAGCCGCATCATCGTTTATAATCAGCAAGATGTGAAATCGGCTATTTTTGATATACTTAGAACGAAGATACTTTCAAAAATGCAAGAAAACGGGTGGAAAACTATTGCTGTGACTTCTCCTACACAGGGCTGCGGAAAGACCGTTATCTCTATAAACCTGGCCATATCGATGGCGCGCTATAACGATTTTTCAATTATGCTCGCTGATTTTGATTTGAAAAAACCAGAAGTTTCAAAAAACCTGGGCTTAATCACTAAACATTCGATTATGGATTATTTCGAGGACAAGGTGAAACTCGAGGATATGTTGGTTAATCCCGGAGTACCACGCTTGGTGGTACTGCCAAATAATAAAGCCTATAAAGATAGCTCGGCACTTATGTCCTCCCGTAAAATGACTTCATTTGTTGAACAGGTAAAAGATCGATATGCCTCGCGAATTATAATATTTGATTTACCACCACTTCTAGCAACTGATGACGCAATAGCATTTCTTCCAAATGTTGACTGTGTTTTGCTTGTGGTTGGAAATGGTATGTGCTCCAAGTCAGAGATCGAAGAAAGTATGCGCCTTCTTAGTTCCAAAAAATTACTTGGGACGGTTCTTAATAAATCCGATGATGAGTGGCGCGGTTATGTCTGAGTGTCTGGATCGTGATTTCCGGCACTTGTGATATGTTGCAGTACTTCTATCCGTGCCAGTTTTAAAAAGGCGCAGGCAAGCCCAAGTATACTCCAGTAATAGATCTGTATAACGCCAATTCCACTTACGGTGAATATAGTCACCATAATGCCTATAATTGTAGATAAAATTGTTCGGTTTATTACTATTAATGATTTGAATCGGACGGTTTTTTTCAAAATGGATTGCAATTTATAAAGCCTTATTAGAGGAATTATAAAAATCAAAAGAAATAACCCGAGACCAATGAGACCGGAATTCAAGGTTATTTGCAAATACGAATTCACAATATCAATTATTCCTTCTCCTTGGCGCATAGATTCCATTTCTGGGGTGTCTCGATAATTGGCAGAACCAAGCAACGGATTTTGTTGAATGACTATCCATGATTGTTCAAGGAGCTGCTGACGATAGCTGATAGTGCTGACAGCGTGACTTTCTTCATCGCTACTAACGAAGGGAATTAATTCTATAAAACTTTGCCCAGCCGGCGAAACAGAGAGGACCGCCAGAGCGAGGAACCCAGCCATGGATAATTTTGCTATTTTTCCCACTGCTTTTTGCCCCGTCAAAATAAACACAAGCACCATAGCTGCTGCACCAACCCAAGGGCCACGAGAAAGTGTCGCGACCAAACCACCAACAAATGCAGCAACACCAATCCAAAACATTGGCCGTAATTTCTTTTGTTCTTTTGGATAAAAATTCAAAAACAAACCAAGACCAATGGCCGATATATAACCTAGTATTATTGGATGACCAAGTGCAGCAGAGGCACGCAATAAATTATTGCGACTCATGTAACCGCCAAAGCCCCAATCAATCCCAAGCGAATCAACAGCGGCGTAATATAGGTGCCAGCCTTTTAATGTTTCTGCAATGCCGATTGTTGCCTGAAGAAGAATACCAAATATTGCAGCAAGCATGATCGTTTGCAAATCTTCTATGCGCTCAATTGATTTACGGATCACGAAGAAAGGAATTAACATTGTAATAGCAAGCATAGTGCCTTGTCTTAGGGTGTCCGTAAAACTTGTATCACGCAAATCTATAGAAGTAATCAGTAAAAAGAAGGCAATTACAAGTATATTCATTGCTTTATTTTTATTGATACCTCTGGATTTCTTCAACATTAGAGGCAGGAGTAAAACGATAATTAAAACATGATGATGACCAATATAAAACAGGTAATTAATAAGACCGAAACCTGGGATTTGCACGGTTGCAGCAGGTAGAGACGGAATCAATACGAAGAATAGGGAAATTTTCATAATTGGATTTTTTTGCGTAAAATATAAAAGGCCTATCGAAAGGAATACCGCATAAACCCAAAAATTAGGGGATAGAAACGCGAGTAAGGTTGTAAGAACCCATGCCGCAATCCATTTTTGAGCATAATGTTTATAGCCGACCTGTGCGGCATAACGCATGAACATGTATATTGGCACCGTGACAATGACAAATATAAATACTAGTGCTCTGATTTCTTCGGTCATAAATGACAACTCGTTAATTATTTAAATACCACATTGATATATAATATAATTTTTTGCAATTATATTATGATTTCTAGATATAAATGCCTATAATTTTATCAAAAGAAGCCAAGGCTTTAATGTAAGAAATATATTGTACTGAACGATCTTAAAACGAAATTGATCGCCGCTATTCCCGGAGAAGAAAAGTAAAATGCATGAGGAAACAGTCCCACTTAGGAGCAGGGTGTTAAAAACTTTTGCTTGGACCGTAACTGGCCATTTTGCGGGACAATTTTTCCGTTTGTTGAGTAATTTAATTCTCACACGATTACTTGCACCTGAATTGTTTGGAATTATGGCGATGGTCTATATTTTCATCATGGGTATCCATATGTTTTCTGATGTTGGACTTGCTCAAAATGTGGTCAGCAGTAAAAATAGCCATGATCGAAAATTTTTAAGCACGATTTGGGTGATCCAAATTATAAGAGGTTTTCTAATTTTTGCTTTTTCGATACCGTTGGCATTTGCGCTCTATTACGGTCAGATTAGTGGAATGTTTGACCCAAACACTGTCTATAATTATGCTGAACTACCTTATCTTGTTGTAGCGGTATCAATTTCATCAATCATATCTGGTTTCAATTCGATAAATATACTGGTATTGAGCAAAAAGTTAACAATTGGAAAGGTCGTAACCCTAGATCTTCTTTGTCAGCTTCTTGGCTTGGTATTCTTGATCATATTAGTCTGGTTTTGGCGTGATATTTGGGCATTAGTGATCGGAAATATATTCACTGTAGCTTTAAAAATGGTATTGTCTCATCATTCAAATTTCGGACCGAGATATAATCTAAGTTGGCATAGAAAATCAGCTCATGAAATTATACACTTCGGAAAATGGATTTTTGCATCCACCATACTTGGGTTTGCCTTGGGACAAGGGGATAGAATACTGCTCAGTATCTGGCTTTCACCCGCTGAGCTGGGTGTTTATTCTATAGCCTTTTTACTAGGGGCTGCTTTCAAATTGATTATGCAAAAAGTTGCAAATTCTGTTTTTTATCCCATGTTAAGTGAGATCAATAAAGATCAGCCGGCGCAATTATCGATAATCTACTATAAAATACGATCCAAGATTGATATTACGTCAGCAGCTGTAGCCGGTTTTATCGCAAGCTTGGGCAGCGTTATTGTGACACTCCTTTATGATGACCGATATATCGATGCTGGGTGGATGCTCGAAATTCTCTCTCTTTCGATATTATTCTCGGGTTATTCAATTGCCGGTACAATATTCCTTGCAAAAGGAAAATCTAAGGCGCTAGCGTTATTAACCCTTATTACTACAATAGGATTATATATTTCGGTGCCGATATTATATAATTTATATGGTTTGAAAGGGGCTTTATACGCTATATCGCTCAATTATATCTTCGATTTACCAGCAATTTTTTATATGCTAAATAAGCACAAAATATTAAATGTCACCAAAGAGTTTTGCTATTTACCGATATTCTTTGTTACTTATGGATTAGGGTATTTACTCGAATCTGTATTGAGCGATTGGATATACTAATGGATAAAATGCCTGCAATCTCAGTTACTATGCCCGTCTATAATACGGCTAAATATCTTCCTATGGCAATCGAAAGCGTCCTAAATCAAACTTATAGCAATTTTGAATTTGTCATAATAGACGATGGAAGTACCGATGGTTCCAGCGAAATTATTGCACATTATGCAAAAATGGACGAACGCATTGTTAGCATATCGAGAGAAAATAGAGGTATAATATATTCGCGGAATGAGGCTCTGGCACTTTCGAAAGCAGATTACGTAGCACTGATGGATTCCGATGACATTTGCTATCCAGCAAGACTGGGTCTTCAGGTTGACTTTTTAAACAGTCATCCAGATCACGTGGCGGTTGGCGCATTTGCCTGCGCCATAGATTCTGACGGAGACGCCCTTTGTACTTTACCAAGACCAGTTGACCACAATGATATTGACAATGCTCACTTGCGCGGTGAGGGCGGTGCCATAATTAATCCTACCGCAATGATTAGGAAAGATGCGGCGTTAAAAATAAGTGGGTATAACGAAAACTATCAATGCGCAGAAGATTTTGATTTTTGGTTACGTTTGGCAGAAGTGGGCAAATTGGCAAATATCGATACTAAATTGTTGGATTACCGTCAGCATTTAGAAAGTATCGGGTATAAGACCCGACAAAAGCAATTAGATAGCACTAGATTGGCATTAGAAGATGCCGCAAGACGTAGAGGGCTCGAGAAAAGCGGCATAGTAGTGCCAGAACTTGATGATACACAGCCTTCCAATAGCGATGTACATGTGAAATGGGGGTGGTGGGCGTTCAGTGCAGGAAACACGGTTGTAGCTCGTAAACATGCATATAAAGCGCTGAAACTAAAACCCTACAACTTGAAGGCCTGGAAGCTTGCGCTTTGTTGCTTTCGACAAAGATAAAATATACTGCTTGCTTAATGACTGAAAATAATGCCTTTTTCTATTTGTTAATAATACGGAAAGGTAATTCCTTTATATATCAAAGCAGTAGATAGAAACGGATGAGCGGTATTGAGATATGTTATATGAAACACAATTTGAAAATGTATTTGATAAATGTGACGACTTAGATCTGGAGAGTTACGATACCAAGGTGAAGAAATATCTTTCATCATTGCGTGAGAAAAGAAATTTTGGCAAAGATAGACGTAAATACCTTTATCCTTATTTACAATTGCCGTGTGAACGTTCGGATTTAACAGCAATTCGTAAAACCGCGAGCCGTATTTCAAAAAACTTCAAGGATGTGGTTGTGCTAGGAACTGGTGGCTCTAGCCTTGGGGCGCAGATGCTCGTGTCTATATCAGGTGAGCAAATTTATGTACCAAATGGCAAAGCCCGCATACATTTTCCGGATAATCTTGGTCCTCATACCATGCAGCAACTTATATCCGAGTTGGACTTGAGAAATACACACTTTCTGGTTATTTCAAAATCAGGCGGTACAGCAGAAACTATTGCGCAAATGCTTGCTTGTTTTTCTAACCTGCTGACATTGGTAGGTGAAGATAAAATTAAAGAATATTTCACTGTTATTGTTCAACCCGGAAAAAGTTTTCTGCATGATTTTGCTGTCAAATGGCGTCTGCCTCTGCATCACCATGATCCCGATTTAGGTGGACGCTTTTCGTTTTTATCTATTGTGGGTCTTTTACCTGCCATGATCGTCGGACTTGATGTTGTCGCGCTGAGGGACGGAGCGGAACAGGTGTTGCAATCGGTGATGGATGCGGATCACGTTCGCGAAATGTCACCGGCAATGGGTGCTATAGCCTCATATGAACTTCAAAAAAAGCACGGTATCAATATAAATGTCATGATGCCTTATGAGTGTCGTTTGGAGAGCTTTACCAACTGGTATAAGCAACTTTGGTCAGAAAGCCTCGGGAAAAAGGGAATGGGCACAACTCCGATAGGTGCTCTTGGACCCATGGATCAGCACAGTCAATTACAACTCTTTCTTGATGGACCCAATGACAAATACTTCACAGTTATAACGACTTCCAGCAAAGGGGCAGGGCCCACAATCGATTCAATGCTGATTGACGATGAAGATTATAGGTTTATGGCCGGAGCAACTATTGGTGACCTGGTCAATGCAGAATCAAATAGCACTATTGAAGCTCTTGGCGAGCGTGGAAAACCAGTTCGTCATATAAAAATTCGTGAAATTAACGAAAGAACACTCGGCGCACTGGCGATGCATTTCATTTTGGAGACAATTATTTCAGCTGAATTGTTTGGTGTTGACCCGCACGACCAGCCATCTGTAGAGTATGGAAAAAATCTGACCAAACAATATTTGTCAGATCTTCACAATGTAAAACAAACGATACACGTACCCCAAGCGCTATCCTCTGCAAAAAAAAGTAGCAACCAAACATTGTCTAACAGTAGAAGGAAATAATATGAAGCCGGTCAGAAAAGCGGTATTTCCCGTTGCGGGTATGGGCACACGATTCTTACCTGCAACTAAATCGATGCCTAAGGAAATGCTTCCGGTCGTAGATAAACCCCTTATTCAATATGCTGTCGAAGAAGCACGTGCGGCCGGAATTGAAGAAATTATATTCGTTACTGGCCGTGGAAAAGCTGCGATAGAAAATCATTTTGATCATTCTTATGAGCTCGAAGATATGCTGGCTCAGAAGAACAAAACGGACATACTTGATGAGCTTAATAACATTCTGCCTAACGAAGGTAGTATTAGTTATACGCGTCAACAGCAAGCACTGGGTTTGGGGCATGCTATATATTGCGCCAAAAATATCGTTGGCGACGAACCATTTGCAATATTACTCGCAGATGACCTGGTTAATGCTGAAAGACCCTGCCTTAAACAAATGATGGATCTTTACAACGAGAAGGGTGGCAATATCGTTGCTATCGAAGAGGTGCCAAGGGAAAAAACGTCTAATTACGGCATTCTTGATGTAGCAAATCAAGATGGTAAAGTCATTGAAGTAAAAGGTCTGGTCGAAAAGCCAAAACCTGAAGATGCCCCGTCAAATTTCTCAATAATCGGCAGATATATTCTCCAGCCCGAGGTGTTTAGCCATTTGGAGAAGAAGGTTATAGGTGCTGGTGGGGAAATCCAACTAACCGATGCAATGGCACAAATGTTGGGAACTATTCCCTTTCATGGATTGCTTTTTGACGGAGAACGGTTTGATTGCGGTGACAAAACAGGCTTTATTCTCGCCAACATAGCATTTGCAATGGAGCGCCCTGATATGCGCGAGGGTATAGAAGATTATCTAAAGCGCAGTGCTACCAAACTATAATATTTTACATCATCATTATGAAATATGTAGATAACATCCGAAAAAACGTCAAAGAACCGGTAAAGGTATCAGTTCTTACCGAAGCAATGGTATGGGAGAAGTTCGGGGTCTTGCTCTGGCAGGCTGATCGCTTTGAAGGAGAGCCTTATTTTTATCCAGTTTACAGGTGGGAAAATTATTACTCCTATTCGTTGTTAGCCCTGATCATCAAGAAGGGCAATTTGAATCTCAATGAAGCTGCGAGTATCGATGCTAATAAACCAAACTTTCTCTCTCTATATAGCCATAACATAATAGATAATGATATCGTCAAAATAGGGGGGCCGCTTATAAACGATCAGAGTATTTGGGATTCTGAAATCTATTTGCAAGAATTAGCGGCGGCCATGAAGGCAGACGTGGAGCATATCGAAACATTAAATCCCGGCTACACAAATTTTCTAATGTGTGGTGGCAAAGACAGTATGAATATGTTGTTGTTACCTTGGAAAAATCCAGTAATAGCGCTCAGCGCTGATCCAAATTATACGCTTGTCTGCGAGTTTATTCAGCGCAACAATCTAGAGGTAGACGTCAGATTGCTTAAAGACAGTTTCGATCCTGACATGCTCGAGGAAGAGATACTTGAATGTTGCTGTCGCATGGAGCTTTCAAACTGGAAATGGGGAAAGGACCTTAGAAATATAGCTAAAGAATTTGATCACAAGGTGATTTTCTGGAAAGGTCAATATAGCGAAATATTACTCTCGACAAACTGGAAACATATGGTTTGGCCCATTTCGCCAGTTAATGATTTTTTCGGCAAAATACACCGTGTTTTGTCACCATTTATTCCAGGATTCATTAAATTTAAACTTGGCCAATGGATCGCGCCTATGTCCTTCACGAGAGCATGGCATTTCACTAGTATCAGGCTCGGTGGTCATATGGCATTTATCAGATCACTATGTTCTTCGCTTGTGCTGTCACCATATGTTGGTCCAAACGTAACTAAAGTATTTTCACGAGTAAATCATGCGAGAGCAGTGCAATATGATCGTAGAAGAGACTTCGGTCCTTTGTTATGCGGGCGAAACGTTTGGTATCCAGATGAAAATCCAGGGCCGGATCTGTCATTTTTTAGAGAGAGAAAGCAGGTGCCTGAAAATTTCATTTCGTTACTTGAAAAGAACGGAGTACCGAGAAAATGATTAACGTTGTAATGATTGAATATTATTGCGTAACAGATATTATGCGAATAACCATATTAGGCATTGCCTTTGAAGTAGAATGATAAAAGACTAATGAAGTATTTCAATTACAAAAAAGAGTGTATCAGATCGTCAATGGAAGCGGAGACCCTAACTGAGGACATAGTATGGCAGCATCATGATCATCTCATGTGGAATGCTACTGAATTTAAGGGCACACCTAATTCTTACCCAATCTATCGTTATAAGGATTTTCATTCTTTCTCGTTGCTCGCTCTTATTTTCTTAAAAGCTGCTCTCAATCTAAATCCTAGAGCTTACCTTGCAGCTAAACTGCAGGAGTTCAGTATGTTAGAGCAGGGTATAACGATCGATCTGGATAATGTTAGGCTGGTCTGCCCGATAAAGTTTAAAAAAATCCCCACCACCACTTTCAAGCACTGGGCAAGAAGCACATAAGCCCGAGCGTTTAATGCGGATATTGAGAAAAAATAGTCTAAAATAGCGGTTAATGGAATATTCTATGGAATATATAGATAAGCTAAGAGAAAAACTAAGTGATACCAGACATACTGCCATCTTAAACGAAGATATGGTGTGGCAGGTTCATGAGCCGTTGATTTGGCAAGCGGATCATTTTGAAGGTAGGCCGTCTTTTTATAATGTTTATCGTTACAAAGACTATTATTCATATTCCCTGCTTGCTCTGATCCTGCTTAAAGGCCGGATTATTATAAATCAACATGCCGTTGATAAGACAAATAGTGAAGGTTTTTCCAATCATGATGGTAACTACACAATAGATATTGAGATAGAAAAAATAGGCGCACCTCACACCTGCCGTTTTGACATTACAGACGCGAATGATTATTGCTCACTGGTCGCAAAAGCGATGGTCACCGACATGGAACTGATTGAGGCTAAAAACCCCGGTAAAACAAACATTGTCATGTGCGGCGGCAGAGACAGTATGAATTTGCTATTATTACCTTGGAAAAACCCGATAGTTGTACTTAGTGCGGAACCAAATTTCCAGTTGGTATGTGAATTCGTAAAAAATAATAAACTCAATATCGAGGTTCGTAAACTAGAAGATTCCTATGATGAACAGGCGCTTCAGGATGAGGTAGTAGAAGCGTGTTGCCGAGCGGGCCTGTCCCATTGGAGATGGGGTGTTGATCTAAGGAATGTGGCTCGCGAATATGGGCATAAAGCCATCATATGGAAGGGCCAGCTTGGAGATGTTTACTTAAATGAAAACTGGAAAGACTTTATAACTCCCTTTGTTGAACCGCAGAGAACGGTGAGGCGAACCTATAAGAAATTTTCTCATTTGTTGCCACAACTACTTCACAGGGCTGTTGGTCATCGCTTTCAGCCAGTTGTAATAAACAGGATTTGGGAAGTCTGTAGCAGCTTACAGGGTGGACATATGTGTTTTTTACGGTCTCTGACAGATATGCTGGTGTTATCAGGTTATCACGGTCCGAACATGAGGGCACTTATAAGCACTGTGGATTTAGGGGAAGTATGCCAAGATGATCTAAGACCAGCTGTAGGGAAATTGCTTGCTGGTCGGGATGTTTATTATCCAGATAATAATCCTTGGCCAAAAACATCATCTTTCAGAGAAGGACTCCATAAACCGGAGAATTTCATTAATCTTTTAAGGGCAGCAGACGTTGAGATTATCTGTCCAGAGAATTCATAGAAAATGAAAGCAGTATCAATATATCAAGGACTGTATTATATGGTAAAATCATGGAACTAGGCGCGCAAAACCCTATCGATAAGCTACCTGACAATATCTGTGTTGTTATTATAGGTCGAAATGAAGGCAAAAGACTTGAAAATTGTATTAAATCCGTTTTCGCGGCGGGTGCTAAGCGGATTGTCTATGTAGATAGTCAGTCAAGAGATGGCAGTGTCAAATTGGCGGCCGAATACGGTGTAAGTGTTATCAAATTAGGTAGTGAAAAACCGCTAAATGCAGCGCGCGCTAGAAATGCCGGTATCGCAAGCCTTATGGATAGTGGTGCAGATATTGACTATGTACATTTTATTGATGGTGACTGTGAATTAGATTCAAAATGGCTTATCAAAGCCATTGAAACTCTTGAAAACTTAAATGACGTTGCTGTTGTTTGTGGGCGTCTAAGAGAAAAATATCGTGATCAGACACTTTATAATAGATTGTGTGATATGGCTTGGTACCTTCCTGTAGGTGAGATTAATTCGTGCGGTGGCATTGCAACGATGAGGGCAAGCGCTTTTCTAGAAAATAAAGGTTTTAATGAAAAGCTGATTGCTGGCGAGGAACCGGAATTTTACCGCCGACTGAGACTAGCGGGATACAAAATACGCTCCCTGAAAGATAATATGGGCACTCATGATGCGGCGATGACGAGTTATTCAGAATGGTGGACACGTTCGGTGCGCACCGGTTTTTCGTACGCCAACGCAAAAGAATGGAATTGGAGAAACAATCAACGAAGGAGCCTCGTAATTTGGGGCGGAATTTACCCATTAATGCTCATTGTTTCGTGTTTTGTTAATCCGGCAGTGACACTGGTGGGTATCCTTATTTTTCCTGTCCAGATCTACCGAGTGTTTCGTAAACTTGATATCCCATATTCAAAAAAAGAGAGGTTGCTTTATGCCTGTTTTTGCATGCTCGATAAATTTCCGGAATTTTTAGGGTTTTTAAAGTATCAGTACGCTAAAATAACCCGCAGAGATCACGAAATTATTGAATATAAAGATTAATACTAAAAAAATTAGGGAATTATAGTCACAAATGTCTGATGTATCAGCAGAAATACCAGATTGGATCAGAGAGAGGCCATCCCGTTTTTGGGACCCAGGGAGGCGTTTATTGAGGGCTATCAGAAAATATCAGGCGCTTGATCAGGCAGGTGGCAGTATTTTTTCTCTACTTTTCAAAAAATATTGGGTTCTCTCACATCGTTTTTGGTCCGTAGTCTGTGGTGCAGAAATTGATCTTCGTTGTAAAATTGGTGGTGGGCTTCTAATTCCGCATCCAAATGGCATTGTCATCCATCCGAATACTGTAATTGGCCCAAACTGTCTTATTCTTCAACAGGTGACCATTGGCGTGGGTGCAGACGGGGTGCCGGTTATAGGCGGACATGTTGATATTGGAGCAGGGGCCAAAATACTTGGAAATATAAAGCTCGGTGACCACTCACGAGTTGGAGCAAATGCCGTCGTGTTAAAAGACGTTACAATGTATGATACTGTTGTCGGAATCCCTGCCAAATCTATGAAGGCAAAAATGAGTAGTGATGGCAGTGAATAAAAAGATTATAACCTATCTGGCACCGGCAATCCCGGCACTATCGGAAACATTCGTTTATAATGAAATATTTGCGCTTCGTGAACGCGGTTACACCGTGCATGCGTTATCCATTCATGAGCCAGATAATGTGTCGCCAATGATAGAGGATAAAATGGGCGCCGTTCACTATCTTTACCGCGAAGGTCTGTTTTGTTTCTTGATGTCTTTTGTTATATGCCTGCTGAATAGGCCATTGGGTACGCTAAAAGGTTTAGGGTGGTTGATATCCGATTTTTTCCATGTGGGCTTAGCTGATGTTCGTTCCTATAAACTTATTTACCAGTATCTGGCGGCATGTCGCGCGGCACGAGTTTGTCTAAAGAATGGTACAGAACATATTCATGTTCATTTTGCTAATGTACCTTGTCAGGTCGCCATGTATACCAGCGCAATTTCGGGTATTTCCTTTACGGTTACTTCTCATGCCAATGATATATTTGAACATGGTTTGATTTTAGCCAGAAAAGCAGCACGCGCGAAATATTTTATAACTATATCTGAATTCAACCGTCGATTTCTTAAAAAAATTAATATTACTGACAATCAAATTCGTGTAGTTAGGTGCGGTGTTGATCTTAAGTTTGAAGGGATAAAAAAAGAACAAAGCGATAAAATTCGTATCTGTTCACTTGGTCGTCTTGTTGAAAAGAAAGGGATGCCGACGCTGATTGAGGCTGTTGCCATTTTAAAACGAAGAGGGGTTTTCGTAAACCTATCTATCGCAGGCGACGGTCCCGAGAAGGATAAGCTCGCAGATATGGTAAACGAACTAGGTGTCGATGACTGTGTTCAGTTGATTGGTGCACTGGAAAATAGAGATGTTGGTCCGTGGGTGTCGAAACATGATATATTTGCGCTGGCCTGTCAAAAAGACCGTAATGGCGATATGGACGGGATACCCGTTGTATTAATGGAGGCAATGATGCTTGGCGTGTCTGTTGTAAGCACACGTATATCAGGTATTCCGGAATTGGTAATTGATGGCGAAACGGGTTTGCTTGTTGAACCACAAGATCCTGAAGCATTGGCGAATGCCATTGAAAAAAGAGACTTGCAAAGCAGTTTGATCGAAAATGCTGCAAAACACGTGGTCTCTGAATTTGGCCGAGACGTAAATATCGACCGGCTCGAACAACTATTTAATGATTAAGATTTCAAAATGTCATACTTGATAATATCACCCTGCCGAAATGAGGCAAAATTTATGCGACAAACGCTGGATAGCGTTATTGCACAAACTGTCTTGCCGACAAAATGGATTATTGTTGACGACGGCTCAAACGATGAAACTCCACAAATCATTGCGGAATATGTAAAGAGTTATGCATGGATAAGTGTTGTCACTAATGTAAATCGTGGTGCACGAGCCGTTGGACCCGGTGTTATTGAAGCATTTTACAAGGGGTACGAAACTATAGATCCAAAGAAGTACGACTATATTTGTAAACTGGATATGGATCTTATTTTAAAGCCGGATTATTTCAAGTCACTCATGCTAGAGATGGGGAATAATCCGCGCCTCGGCTGCTTTAGTGGCAAACCGTATTATATTGAAAATGGCCGAGAGATTAGCGAGAAGTGCGGTGACGAAATGTGTGTTGGCGCATCAAAATTTTATCGCCGACAATGTTTTGAAGAAATAGGCGGTTTTGTTCGTGAGGTCATGTGGGATGCGATTGACTGCCATAAGGCTCGTTTCCTTGGATGGATTGCACGCAGCAGCGACGAAGAAGCTATTCGGTTTATTCATTTAAGACCAATGGGGTCGAGTCAAAAAGGCATTCTCACAGGCCGTATGAGACATGGGTATGGGCAATATTATATGGGAAGTAGTATTGTATATTTTATGGCCACGGCGTTTTACCGCATGATCAGGCCACCTTATATAGCTGGCGGCCTTGCCATGGCTTGGGGTTATTTAAAAAGTATGCTCATGCGCAAACCACGTCAAAATGATAAAGCACTGATTAATTTCATCAAATCATATCAACGAAGGGCATTGGTAGTTGGAAAAAAACAAGCCATAAAAGAAATAAACGATGCGCAGAATCACGTTTGGCAACGGGATCATGAAAATGCGTGACCGTGATATTTACAACCTTCTCGGACTAAGCTTTGATGCTGTGGATATGGACGGAACAGTTCAAGCGGTTCTCGACGCTATTGCTGAGGACCGAAAATTATTCTTGTCCACACCCAACCTCAATTTTCTCATTGCCAGCTTAACTTCAGAAAATTTTAGAAACTCCGTTTTGAATTCTGATCTCAGTGTTGCAGATGGAATGCCAATTGTGTTCATGTGTAAGCTGCTTGATATACCCATAAAGGAAAGAGTTGCAGGGTCGAGTTTAATTGACGAGTTGAGATCAAATGAAGCCTGTATAAAGAAACCGATCAAAGTGTTTTTCTTTGGTGGTCAAGACGGAATTGCGCAGAAGGCTCATGATATATTAAATCGTGAGCAGGGTGGCTTAAGAAGTGTTGGATATTTAAATCCGGGCTTCGGCACTGTCACGGATATGAGTACTAATGAAATCATAGATCAAGTTAACAAAGCGGCTCCAGAGTTCATTATTGTCTCACTTGGCGCCAAAAAAGGACAAGCGTGGATCGAAAGCAACAGAACCCGTTTGAAGGCGAATGTTATTAGTCACCTTGGCGCCGTTGTAAATTTCATCGCAGGAAATGTAAAGCGAGCACCGCGCTGGGTTCAAAAAATGCATATGGAATGGATTTGGCGTATAAAGGAAGAGCCAGCCTTGTTCAAGAGATATGTAAACGATGGAACAATATTTTTAAAGCTTATGTTCACCAAAATATTACCTTATCGAAGACTCATAAAGAATTATAATGTGCACTCGACGCCTACTATTAAGCCCGATCATAAGAATAATTGTATTGAGTTCAAAGGGGATTTAA
>CAXBLS010000041.1:0-26302 GCA_963976585.1 uncultured Kordiimonadaceae bacterium | reverse complement strand
CCCTTCCTCGGCTTAAACATTTCAACATATAGTTTCAAACCCTGAACTAGGTATCCTTTGGTGCGTCCGTTGCGAAAGCCGAAATAATAATCTGTTTCGCGTAATGTCACCGGCTCGGTGAGTAAATGAATGATCGCCCCCACTTTGATGCGTTTTTTTGTACAAGCGTCAAACCAATCAGCATATTGGTTTTGCAGCCGCGATTTTAACGCCGTTTCACCTTCTGTCGGTGCACGACCAATAATATCGACGATGCTATCAAAATTCATAACTTTTAACGTGATATCCGATGTGATAAGGCTAAAGGCATAACGAATAAGTTCCGCACTATAAATGTCGTAAATTTCAAGGTCGCCTGCACGGTACAGGCTCAAAAGCGGATCGCGTTTAAGCTTTTTCTTGGTCTGCTCGGTGCCCTTGCTGATCTCTGCGCGGATGGCATCAATCTGTTTTCTGGTAATGCCGGGAAATTTCAACGATATACGGCCGTTATTTGCCCCATTGTCCAGCATACTTATGATTATTTTTTTATCCTCTATATTAATATTTTTTTGCATAATTATGCCTTTTTATAATTAGTTATATGATTTTTTTAATGTTTTATCTTAATATGTCTTCAATTTTTAAAATGCGCCTGTTCAGTTTCCAGTGAATGGGATGGATATAGTGCAGAAGAACCTTCATCGTTGGGAAAAATTTATCGTCTTCCCGCTCAATAAGATTGATAATTCCCTGGTCAATTGCGTGATAACAATAACCTCGCCGTTCAAGATGCTCCGATATATCCTCCAAAAATACAGCCACAGCGAACTCATCCATAACCTGTGTTGGTTTTTGCAGTTTAAGGCGCGTGAGCCGGGTCAATATCAGTTCGAAAGGGCTTGGCTCAAGAGCGGCTCTTCCTTGCACCAATACACCTGCCCAATACTGCTCTTTCTCCGGCGGGACGGTGATGATGCGAGCATTATCATATTTTTCGCCGTCGATTGCGCCGTCGATCAAGCGCCAATCGCGCCCCTGCAGTGGTGGCACAAGCGCCTGTCCCGCTTCGCCCCGCTTTATTTTTATTTCCAGCCATCTGCCGGTCGACATCTTTACGCACCCGTGCTTTCCAGGTTGCCAGCCACCCTCGGGGCCCGGCTTTACGGCCATTTTCACCAAGCCACCAGTTTGCCCAGTCGAGGAAAACGCGCTGCGGATCTTTGAGTCCCTGTTCTTTTGCGTAGGCAAGATATTCCTTTGGTACCTGACCATCGGGATCGAGTATTTCATCGATTGTGCATTTTGAGTTTCGCTTATCGTCATGTCGCGTTTTGGTACTTTTGGCATTTTTGCATCTCTTTGATTTATTAGTTAAATAGGATTCACTTTCACTATTCACCTTCACTTTCAGCATTGCCCCTGCATCTGCCGCGGCATCGCCCTTTTCCCGACTTTCCAGTGACTTAGTCCATCTGTTTTCCGCTTTTGAACGGTTTTTAGTTGAGAGTTTGTTGATCTTTTTCACTTCTTTAGCCGCTCTTTTGTTGAAATAAAGTCCGTCTTTAATCTCAATAAGCCCGCATTTAATGAGTTTTTCCTTTAGTCGCTCGTGCATCCTTCTATGGATTGGCATCGCCCGACAAATCAGATCGTCATCGTCCGGAAGCATGTCGTCGTAGAGATAAATCAGATTGAGTATTTCATCGAAATACCCTCTTTCCTCGAATGTGAGCATCAATGTTGCCTCACGCCAGTCACGTATATTGCGCATGTATAAGTCAGCCATAATCCACTCACAGCACTGCACTAAGAGCCGTCACGGCAATTGCCATGCTGACGGAGCATATAATTATGACCAATGACTGATTTAAGTTTGGGGTGATGTTGATCTTCTCTGGTTTAGGCCAATCATCAATATCTTCTATGTTTCTTATGGTCATAAATATCCTTATGCCGCAGGTCGATGCACCCGCAGTCTTTACAAGTTTAAATCTCAAAAATGAGCGGGTGGGACGATGATGGGAGATGACCCCACCCGCTCGAGTTTTGGTTTCGCACGGCTCGTATATACGAAACCGCTGTGATACGGGTGTTTTGGGAAATGTGGGCTGGGAATAGAGCCCATGAGCACTACCTTGCGATTCCCCCCTGTAATCACGTTTGACATAAAAGAACCTCATCTACTCCGACCGCAGCATACTCAACTGGGAAACAATCAGGAGGCATACGGCCAAGATTGAAGCCATGAAGATACAGGCTCAAGAGTCGGTTCTTTGTTCTGTCTTATTCTATATATACGTATAACGTATATTTGTCAATTATAATATGCGCATTTATTTGTTGAAATATCCGCTCACTGCATATACGCTGGCCGCATAAGGGAAAAATAATGCAAAAATTGGCAAATTATAAATTTGGTGAACGCTTAAAATATATGCGCAAGAACCTTAAAAACATAAACCAGACCGAGCTCGGAAATATAATGGGCGTTCAACAGTCGACCATATCGCGCTGGGAAGCCGGTATTGATGAACCAGAACATGATCATGTACGCGCCCTCGCTGACTATTTTAAATGTACTATTGATTATTTGCTCGGCTCTGACACCCTGCAACAGGTCCCTCGCATCACCCCTGTGGTCGGTTACGTGGGCGCTGGTGGCATAAATATACCCTTTGATGATTATGCTCATGGCGACGGTATGGAAGAAGTGGAAACACCGCCCGGACTAAAAGAAACGGCGGTCGCGGTAAAAGTATCCGGCGATAGCATGTATCCCGCCTATGAGGACGGTGACATCATCTTTTATATCCGCGATGGTGCCGATATTGATGAAAATGAGTGTCTTGGCAAGCAATGCATCATCAAGGTCACGGAAGGCCCCATTTATATCAAACGTCTGTCCCGGGGCTCTTCCCATGGCCTTTACCATCTTGAAAGCCACAACGCCCCTCCCATGCACGATAAATCCATCGATTGGGCCGCCAGAGTACTTTACGTGAAGAAAGCCTGACCCCGATATTCGCTGCAAGCATGTTTGCCCCATAGAAAGCCTTTTAACTTGCATGGTACGGTATTGCACGTTAACATTTTTGTCTCTTGTAAATTTATAGGCAGTAAAATGCATAAAAATCCTTCTGATCAGGATATTGTGGAAGTCGAGACCAGCAAAAAATCTAAAAAAAACAATCGAATAAAGCAATCGTCTATTATGATGTCCGTACTTCCACTCGCGGCTTGTGGTGGTGTGCCGTCCGGCGATAACCTTACGTTTAGTCCCAATTTTGTGGAAGATCCCGTCAATGTCTTCGTAGCCGTGGATGATAATGACCGCACCCTGTCTCAAAGCGATAATACCGCTAGCCTAACCGTTACAGGTAAAGCTGGAAATGACAGTATCACCACCGGTTCTGGTGCTGACACTATTATTGGTGGCGACGGTGATGACACTATCAATTCAAATGATGGAAATGATTTAATCCGCGCAGGCAACGGCTCTGACACTGTTTCTTCCGGGGCTGGTGATGACGCCATCGTTATCGTAGGCACCACCGCCCCTGGACAGTATGATACCGCAGCCATAACCAATTCGGCAGGTTCCGGCACTGATCTCTCGTCGTTAATCACTCTGGCTGATCTTAATGACCGTAGCGTTAGCGAAGTAAACGCAGGTGAGGTTATTGATGGCGGGACCGGCACCAACACCCTGTTTATCTATGGCACAGTTGACCTGACCAGTGTAACTCTGAACAATGTGACGGTTTTAGTGGTCAATTCTGATGTTACCCTGACGTCAGGACAAATGGCCTTGTTTAGCACTGTTGATGGTGACGGTAGTTCGGTGCTCAACATTGAAATCCCCGCCGGATCGCCCGATACCTATGTTCTTGATCTCAGCCTGATCGACATATCCGATATTGCTTCAATAAGTATTAGTGGCGACATGACCATCAAAATTGATGACGCCGATGATTTGGCAGTGATTGGCAGGATCACCAATGGCGCATCTGATGCGCTCAAGGTCGAAGTCAGCGCAAGCAACGCACCGATAACGATCAATCTTGGTGACATTACCAATGTGATTGAAAATGTCGATGTTATTGAACTGGGCGACAATGTCGTGCTTGAAATCACGGATCCCGCCGACATAACGGATCTCGGCCTCACAGAAATCGAGGGCGACGGTGAAATTGATGTCGGCGGCAATTCAGCTATTCAGAATGAGCTCGATACCAGTGTAACCGTCACCATCATACAATCCGCACTCAGCATAGATAACATCTCAGCCAATGAAGCACAGCAAGCCAGTCAATTTACTGTCTCGCTCTCCAAACCATCTTTATTGACAGTTACGGTCGATTATAATGCGCCCGATGGTTCTTCCGGCACCCTTACTTTTGACCCCGGCGATGTCCAAAAAACCTTTAGTAGTACTTGGACTGATGACAGTACTGATGAGGTCGACGAAGTGGTCAGCGCTGTATTATCAAATTCGCAAAACGCTACAATTTCGGATGCCAGCGGTAATCTGACTATACTTAATGATGACAATCCGCCGACAATTAGTATTGACGATATCAGCGCCAATGAAATTGATGAATCCGATGTCTTCACCGTCAGCCTATCGGAAGTGTCTGGTCGTACCGTGACTGTGGATTATAATGCACCCGATGGTTCCTCCGGCACACTGACCTTTGATCCCGGCGATATCCAAAAAACCTTCTCCTCCACCTGGACCAACGATGCTATTGATGAAGTTGATGAAGTGGTTAGTGCCACCCTGTCAAACCCCACCAATGCAACCATTTTGGACGCCAGCGGTGATTTAACCATTGTTGATGATGACAACCCGCCGACAATAAGTATAGACGATATCAGCGCCAACGAAGCCGATGGAATAGACACCTTTACCGTGAGCCTTTCACTGGCGTCCACACGAACCATCACAGTGGATTATAATGCGCCCGATGGCTCTTCCGGCACCCTCACTTTTAACCCGGGCGACACTCAGAAAGCATTCTCCTCCACCTGGACCGATGACACTCTCGATGAGGCGGATGAAGTGGTTAATGCCACCCTGTCAAACCCCACCAATGCAACCATTTTGGACGCCAGCGGTGATTTAACCATTGTTGATGATGACAACCCGCCGACAATAAGTATAGACGATATCAGCGCCAACGAAGCCGATGAATCTGATATTTTCACCGTTACCCTATCAGAGGCATCCGGCCGCACCGTGACCGTAGATTATAATGCACCCGATGGCTCTTCCGGCACACTGACTTTTAATGCGGGTGACACTCAGAAAACATTTTCTTCTGCCTGGACCAACGACACACTCGACGAAGTAGATGAAGTCGTCAGTGCCATACTTTCCAACCCGTCGCACGCCACCATTTCAGATGGTAGCGGCAATCTGACCATTATTGATGATGACAATCCACCGACTATCAGAATTAATGATACCAGCACCAGTGAAGCCGACGAAACCGATGCATTTACCGTCTCCCTCTCAGCCGCAAGCGGTAAAACTATAACGGTGGATTATAACGCCCCTGATGGTTCTTCCGGCACCCTAACCTTTGTTCCTGGTGACACTCAGGAATCCTTCAGCAGCACTTGGTCTGATGATACAATTGATGAGGACACCGAAGTGTCACAAGCCACGCTCTCCAATCCGACAAACGCGACTATTTCTGACGACACTGGCGTTCTCACTATTTATGACAATGACGCGCCACCCACTATAAGCGTAGATGATGTATCGGCAGTCGAAGTTGAGACCACAGCCAGTTTCACGGTTTCTCTATCTGCGGTGTCGGGAAAAACAGTTTCTATTGACTATGCCGTCGGTGGTGGGGCAACAGGAACACTGACGTTTAACCCTGGCGACACCGAAAAAACAGTGGTTATCAATTGGGCCGATGATCCCAATGTGGAAGCCGATGAAATCATTAGCATCACCTTGTCAGTTCCTGTAAATACAACCATCCTGGATGGAAGCGGTGATCTTACGATCCTTGACGATGACACCCCGGTTACCATTAACGGAACAGCCGGAGACGATGTCTATGTCACAAGTTCTTTCATCGAAAATTTCTCTACGAGCACCGGTGATGATACCATAAGCGTATCACTGATTGATGGTTCTATTACAGAGGACAGTTTCGATGGTGGTGCAGACTATGATACGATCAAATATTTCGAAAATACATCACACGATGATTTTGCTATTGACCTTGCCAACTTAAATGCCACCGATATTGAAGAAATCTATCTTGCCGACCCAGCCGCCAACGAATTCTCCAAACATCTTAGTCTGGTCATACAAGACGTACTTGATGTCACTGATATCGATGCCGAGTTGCTAATTCGCGGTGGTGCTACCGACAGCGTCACCTCAACCGGTCAAGGATGGGTACAAGGCGCAGATCAGGTCATAGATACGCAAACATATAACACATATGCAGCAGGTGGCGCGACACTTCTCATCGATGCGGACATCACCCAGGATATAAGTTAACTGCTTAAAATTCTAACTTTCGTTAACCATATGTTAACTTTTTTTACTTGCAACCTATGATTTAGCACGCTAACCTTCTGGTCTTGTATGTAAGATTATTGGGGAAAGTAATGCGTAAAAATCATTCTGTTGAAATAAAAACCAACCGTAACAAAAGTGAAATTCTCAGAAAATCAAAAACGTTAAAACAGTCATCAATTTTGATGGCCGTGTTGCCGCTTGCCGCTTGCGGCGGCGGTGGCGGTGGTGCAACGCCTGCTGCGAACACCCCTGCTCCGGCCCCCACGCCCGATCCGGACTTCACCGAAAGCCCCACCAATGTTTTTATCGCCCTTGATGACAGCGGACGAACCCTGTCCGAAGGCGGTAACGCGGCTAATCTCACCGTCACTGGCAAAGCGGGAAACGACAGCATAACAACAGGTTCCGGTGCTGACACCATCATTGGCGCTGCTGGCAATGACACCATTATATCAAATGACGGCAATGACCTAATCCGTGCAGGCGAAGGTCGTGACACCGTTTCCGCAGGTTCCGGTAATGACGCCATCGTCGTGGTCGGCACTACTAGTGCCGGACAATATACAAATACCGACATAACCAACCCTGCAGGATCGGGAACCAATCTTTCCAATCTGGTAAGCCTTGCCGACCTTAATAGTCGCACTGTATCCGAAGTGGTCAGCAGTGAAAGTATCGATGGTGGCACGGGCACCAACACACTGTTTATTTACGGAACCGTCGACTTGACAGGTATAACCCTAAATAACATCACCGTCCTTGTGATTAACTCCGATGTTACATTGACTGCCGAACAAATGGCACTTTTTACCACCGTTGATGGTGACGGAACCTCTAACATAAATATCGAAGTCCCCCCTGGCGATACTTATATCATTGATTTGAGTGTTCTAAACATCACTGATATTGGCAATCTTAATATCGATGGCGATGTGACATTTATTATTAGCGATGAGAATGACCTAGATGAAATAGGCGCAATCAATACAGACAGTAGCTCCGATGTTACCGTAGAAATAAACGGTAACGGCGGAACAACGACAGTGAACCTTGGCGCCTTGACCGATAAGTTTGAAAGTATTGATAAAATTGAGGTTGAGGATAATGTCGTCCTTGAAATTACGGATCCTGACGATTTAACCAATCTTGGTCTATCGGAAATTTCCGGAAACGGTGAAGTGGATACAGGTGGTGATCCTGATATTGATAGCGCCATCGACGGTATTAAAAATGTAAACCAAGCGCCAGATGCCACCGATGATTTTGCACAAACCATTGAAAGCAACACAGTGATAATCGATGTGTTAGCAAATGATACCGACCCTGACCAGGACGACCTGACCATCACAAGCTCTGTCGTAACATCAGGCACTGCCACCATCCAAATCATAGATAATAAACTCAGTGTTACACCTGATTCCATCTATGAAGTGCTATCAAATAACAGCTATACCGAAATCGACATTACTTATGAAATTACAGATGGCAACGGACATACATCTAGTGCCGATATTACTGTGCAGATAAACGGCGAGAATACTATCATCAACGGTACAGATGGAAATGACATATTAGACGGCACCGACGGCTGGTGACGACATAATTAGTGGCGGCGCCACAAGAGACCTTTTGAATGGCGGCGACGGAAATGACGTATTTAAGGTCTATATCGACGACGATTCCATTAAAAATGATTACTTCAAAGGTGATGCTGGCTACGACGTGCTTGAACTTATAGGCAATGATGCCGTTACAGCCGAAGTAACAAACTTTTGGTATTTGCAACAGTCTGACATTGAAGAAATACGCCTTTCTGATGGTATGGCGGAAGAAATATATATATCGCCTTTAAACCTCAAAAACTTCGTAAACGATACCAGTGACGACCCCGACAAAGAATTTTATGAACTGTTTGTTACTGGACATCAGGAAGACAGTATTACGCTGGATTCTGACTTTGAGTTTGATGGCTATGCTATGAAGGACGGCGTGATTTTTCAACATTATATCGACCATTTTGCGACCTCAAATTTTAGCATTTATGTATCAACCAACATAGGAACTATTGCTGGCGACAACGTACCCGCCGCCAGCTTTGACGAAACGTCAGCTGATAACTGGCAGGCAAACGGTGTATCCTATTCCGCGCTTGATGTCGCGGATAGTTCAAATAACCTGACGGTTACCGGAAACAGTGGCGAAGATTTCGTCATCACAGGATCCGGTGACGACACCATCAATGGACTTGCTGGCGATGATTATTTGAACGGTGGTTCCGGTGTCGACATATTAAATGGCGGTGACGATCATGATACTTTCTACGTCACAGCCAATTCCGGTTCATTTGAAGAAGATACCTTCAACGGCGGTGACGGCTGGGATATTCTCAGCGTTTCCGGCGATGACACCGTCACACCGGTCATATTTGACTTAGCAGACCTGAGCGGCTCAAATCTGGAAGAAATCGTTCTCTCCGACGGCAATGCCGAAACACTCATTGTCTCAGCCGCTGACATTATTGGTATAGCCAAGGAAGCTACTCCCGGCTACACGAATGATTATTACTTTTTCGACATCACCGGTTACAATGAAGACACCATTGAATTATCGGCAGAATTCACCTTCGACAGATCCACAGTGTTCAATGACCAAGTCTATCAAATATACGAAGCCTTTACCGGCGATTACTCAACCGGCTACGACGCGGCGGTGGTCTATGTTTCAATGAGCTTCGGCACAATCAACAATGCTACCACTCCTGGTGTTACTTATCTTGAAACAGCACCCGATCAATGGGAAGCTCAAGATCCGTCGCTATCAGCACTTAATGTTCCCGAAAGTGAGAATGACCTAACAATTATTGGTAACGACGGTTCAGACACGATTGCGACTGGCTCAGGCGACGACACCATTAATACCGGCAACGGCAGCAACTGGGTAACTCCTGGTGCAGGTGATGATACCGTCATCGGCGGATCTGGCTATGATTCCTTCCGTGGCTCGGTGGGCTCAGATTATTACGATGGTGGTGCCGGCGATACAGATTATATTTCTTACTATAATTCTGAGGCCGCTGTGACCATAAATCTGGAAACTGGCATCCATTCCGGTGGACGTGCTCAAGGTGACACTATCATCAACATTGAAAGTGTTGGAGGTTCGAAATTCGATGACACTATAACCGGATCAGCTACAAACGAAGAATTTCTTGGCGGAGATGGTGACGATACCATTAATGGGGGTGGTGGACATGACAACCTGTATGGAGGATCGGGTGCCGATATCCTCAATGGTGGTGATGGCGACGATTTATTCAGCACATCTGCATACTACAATGACAAAGATGAAGATACATATGATGGCGGTGCCGGCTTCGATGCTTTTCGTTTCTCAACGAATAGTTACCCGGATCAAACTCAATATGAATTGGGTGATTATAGTCTTTCAAATATAGAAACGCTTTTGATTAGAAATGTAAGCATAACTATTAATGCTCAAGACGTTATCAATGTTACAGACAGCGACAACACACTCTTTATAGGGCATTATGATATAAACAATTCGTCATTGATAACCACATCAACATGGGTATATGTCCACGATTTTGTTTTTGATGGCGCGCTTTATCACCAATATACAAGTGGCGATGCAACCCTCAATATTTCTCAACGATTACCAAACCTGACAGGCATAACTTTACCAGCCACCACCTTCACCGAAACAGCAAGTAATGTATATGAAGCAGATAGCCAAGATAATTCCTCACTCGAATTAACAGGTAGTTATACCGGTGTTACAGCAACAGGACTCGCCGGTGACGATATTATCATTGGTTCAGAACGTGATGACACCCTGAACGGTGGTGCGGGTAATGATACTATTGTTGGCAATAGGGGCACCGACACCCTGAACGGCGGCGTGGGTGACGACACATTTGTCATTGTCGAAGATACCGGTTCAGAAATAGATGACATTATTGATGGTGGCACTGGCTCAGCAGACACAATTCTGTTAAATGGCGTTAATAACGGCAGCGATACTGGCTTTAACGGTGTACACGAGTCTGGAAACTTTGAAGTGGATATGGCCAATTTAAACGCCACAAATATTGAAATCATCAAACTTCAAAATGATGTAAACCTGACCTTTACTGCCCAAAACATCATTGATTTTGACAATGATTTTGAGGCCGTTTGGATTACGGGTGGCTCGGGCTCTACTGTTATAACCTCTTCAAGCTGGACATTCCTTGATTACGCTACCCTCTCCGGTGACACGGGTGGTATTTTATACCTTGCCTTTGAAAGTGGAACGACCAAGGTTTACATTGATTTGGAAATTGGCACTTGGGACGGCATTACCAAACCGGCGAACAGCTATACTGAAAGCGCACCAAATGTATTTGATGTCATTGATAGTAGCGCTGATAGCTACTTCAGTGGCCGCTCAAGCGAAGAAAATTTAACCGTTAATGGCGGCAACGCATCAAACTATATTGTCACGGGCAACGGTAACGATACAGTAAATGGTGGCGATGGCGTTGATCTGATTTACGGACAAGGCGGTGACGACACCATAAATGGTGGTGACGGTGATGACGTGATCTCCGGCGGTAAAGGAAGCGATACTCTTATCGGCGGTGCAGACAGCAACACAGGAGATCAGGATACTCTTACTTATTCGAATTCTGACAAAGGTGTTGACCTTAATGTAGCAGCAGGTATCGCTACAGTGGGAAGCGATACGGATACATTTAGCCAATTTGAAACCTATAACGGCTCAAACCACGATGATATAATTACCGGCTCGGCCAACAGCTTTACCTACAATGGTCTTGGCGGCGATGACACCATTATAGGCGGCCTTGGAAATGAAGAAATCCACGGCAACGACGGCGATGATATCATCGAGGGCGGCAACGGTGTTGACACACTATATGGTGGTGACGACAACGATACATTCATCATAAATCAAGGTGATAATTCAGAAACTGAAGATTCCTTTGACGGTGGGGACGGTACGAACACACTTCTTATCACAGGAAATCATGCGGTTACACCTTTTGAACTTTCCTTATCTGATTTCAATGCGGATAATATTAATCACATCCGATTAAGTGATGATATGGCAGAATCCCTTGAATTCTCCATTCAAAATGTCGCCGATTTCAGCAGCACAATTAATAATATTCGGATTTTCGGTGGGGCAAACGACACCGTCTCCACTTTAGACAGCTTGGATTTTGGTGGTGTTTTTCTTGGTGCCGGACACACTATGTATAGTTATAGCGGCATCGATGATAACGGTGGCTATCAAGTTATATTCATTTCAATGGAAATTGGAACATTAAATGGGTTTGCCGCACCAACAATAACTGGTTACACTAAAGGCGTTGCAAATATATATAGCGCCGATGATGATGAACTTTCTGCCTTCAGTGATGCCTACAGCACTGAAAACCTGACCATTAATACCGGATTGGGGCGCTCCTATATCACGACCGGCAGTGGCGATGATATCATCAATATTAATGCTAATGATCCGGATTCCAGCTTAACCCAATCCTATATTTATTCCGGCGCCGGAGACGACACTATCAATGGTGGTGATGACCGTGACTATATACGTGGCTCTGAAGGTGCAGATACGATCGACGGTGGGGGTCATGTCAGTGATACTGTCAGCTATTATTTTCTCTCAACGGAGGGGATCAATGTAAACCTGGCAACGGGCATTAATACTGGTGGCTTCGCTGAAGGCGACATCCTCACAAATATTGAAGTAATAAACGGCACGAGGTTTGACGATACGATTACTGGTGATGACAACGATAATTGGCTCTACGGCGAACAAGGGGATGATATCCTGAACGGTGGGGGTGGAAATGATACGTTCAATATGGGTACTGGCTACAATATCGTCGATGGTGGAACAGGCGATGATTTAATTTATATGTCCGAAACATATGGAAGTTCTGATGGAATATTTGATGGTGGATCAGATTTTGACACTTTTGAATTTAGATCAAACGACAGAGATAATACCGATTCATATGTAATAGATTTCTCCACTCTAGATTTAAGAAATTTCGAAATGCTATCACTAAGTGGCGACAGCGCAGAGGAGGCGATTTCTGTAAATATAGATGCCGATCAGCTAATTGATTTAACTGATAGTAATAACACATTCTTTATAAAATCAAAAGATGTTCAGAGCTACGACTACATAACTGTAACCACAACTTCAAACTGGACTTATCTAGCAGAAGAAGTGCGAGATTCCGTTGTATACAGCCGTTACGAAAGTGGGGACGCTGTTTTATACATTGAAACTGCTATCAACACATTTAATGGCTTCTCTACCCCTTCACCAACGTTTACGGAAACATCCACGGATGTCTGGGGTGCGATTGACAATTCTGATTCAAGTTTTACGTCGGGCTCATCATCTCATACATTTACCGTTACCGGCAAGGATGGTAACGACATAATAAATGTCAGAGAGCAAGGCGAACATATCTTGAGTGGTGGCGCAGGCAATGATACCATCATTTCCTCTTTCGGTGATTTAACGATGGATGGCGGCAGCGGAAATGACACACTTTATACACTGCGTGCGCCAGGTGTTGATGCCTACACCAGAGACATAGACGGCGGCACGGGTGAAGATACCTTGATCTATCAGGCTTATTATCAAAACTCCGACATTGTAATAGACCTCACTGAGGAAGGAATCACAAACATTGAATATCTACAATTGGATACCACAACGGAGGTTAGCTTGACCGTTCAGGATGTGCTGGATGTCACCGACGCTGATAATGAATTGATTTTAGTTGGCGAAGGAGACGACAGCGTCACCTCAACCGGCGAAGGATGGGTACAAGGCGCGGATCAGATCGTGAATAGTGAAACCTACAACACTTACACCTCTGGTGGTGCAACACTTCTAATTGATGAAGATATCATTCAGGATAGCAGCTAACACCTGTTGGCATTGCTTGTAGGTCAATACCGTGAATACTGCTTGAAACAGTGAACTCAACTGATTAATGTTTCAGCGCAATGTAAAATTCATCAAGTAATATTGGGGCCAATAAGTGCACGCTAGAAACAAATTCAGAGACACTTCAATAATAAATCAGAACACACTCAGGAATAATCGGCTAAAAAGAAGACTAAAAAACGGCGGTCTGTTTATGTCAATCCTGCCGCTTGCCGCCTGTGGTGGTGGTAGCGGTAGTGGCGGTAGTATCCCAACACCTGTCATTCCACCCGCAGAATTCAAAGAAGATCCTGCTGGCGTATGGATTGCCGTTGACAATCAAGATACAACCCTCGCACAGGGTGATGCAACCACAGACCTGACAGTCACCGGCAAAGGCGGCGATGATGTTATCCGTACCGGTTCTGGTGCGGATATAATTGATGGCGGCGGCGGTAACGATAAAATTCGCGCTGGCGAAGGCGCCGACACTGTAAATGGCGGCGCTGGTGATGATGCGATCGTGCTTGTCGGCACCACCGGACCTTCTGATTATAGTTCTAGCGATATCACGAGTGCTGGTGGTGGGTACAACCTGTCTGATCTGATCACTCTTGCCGATCTAAACGGCCGTGCCGTGTCGGAGGTTGTGGCCGGTGAAGTTATAGATGGCGGAACCGGTTTGAACACGTTGTTTATTTACGGAACGGTTGATCTTACTGGCGTGACCTTAAGCGATGTTACCATACTTGAAGTCCACTCGAACGTGACCCTAAGCCCTGAGCAAATCGCACAATTTACGACAGTCAATGGCGATGGTAGTTCCGTGGTCAATATTCAGATACCACCAGGATCCACGGATGATTATATCCTTGATCTTAGTCTGATTGATGCCTCCGCCATTGGTGCCATCATTATAGACGGTGACATCACAGTCGTTATAACAAGTGGCAGCGATGTTGCAGGTATTGGATCTATCACAAGCACCGCCGGGAATGAGTTGGCCCTGAAAATTGATGGAACAGAAAGCGTTAATCTAGGTGCTCTTGGAAGTACTTTTACAAAACTGACCACGATTGAAATTTCCGATAGCACCACCCTGGAAATCACAAATGCAGATGAAATCAACGACATCGGACTAACTGAAATCACTGGCAGCGGAAAAATCGACAGCGGCGGCAACACTTCTGTCGATTCCATGCTGGACACCCTGACCATTGACCCAGAGATCAATACCCTGCCCCATGTTGTCGGCGAAAGTGGTGTCACCACTGAAAATTCCCCTATTACAATCGACGTACTTGCCAATGATAGTGATTCTGATAATGACAGCTTAACTCTGTCTTCCGCCGCAGTGCAAAGCGGCAATGGAAGTGTTTCTATCATTGGTGGAGATATTCGGTTTGATCCCGGAACAGATTTTGACTATCTCGGCGCTGGCCAATCTGTGGACGTTGCAGTTACATATACCGTCTTTGATGGTAAGGACAGCGCCGACGGAACCCTGACCATAACCGTTAACGGCGAAATTGATATTGTCGATTTTTCAGATGGTAGCACCCTGACCTCCCTTTCTCTTTCGTCTAACACTATTCCCCGTGGAGACGACGGTATTGAACTCAGCTTTTCTGTCGATGGCGATCCAGTAAAAGTCACAATCGAAGTCACAGATACCTTTGGCAATGACCATCTTTTTAGTGTCACAGGAACCAACGGCACACTTTTACTGCCAATGGACGGTACGGAGCAACAAAAGTCCTCCAGCTCGTCTGTTAACGTGAGCCAATATAACATTACCGCAGTCTATATCGAAGACGCTGACGGCCAAATCACCTATCTTACTGATGCCAATTTTGATGCATACGGCTTTAACCAGACAATCACGGTAAATTCCGGTTCTCCCGGGACCCCTGACACAAGTGCGCCAGAACTTTCAAACTTCGACTTGTCGCTATCGGCTATCACCTTGGGTGACGGTGAAGCACCGCAACTGCTTAGCTTTACCAAAGGTGCCAACTCAAGCGAAATAGATGGAGTGATGGTAAAATTCGTCGATCAAGACGGCATTCTCCACTCAAATTACATTGACGCATCCAGCGGTACCTTCTCTCTTTATTTTGATCCAATCACATCGCCTTCCGGTACCTACTCGCTTCATTCAGTTGATGTATTTGGAACTGAAGGAAATTCTAATTCCTATTCTGCAAGCGACATTGAAAGCATTTTCGGTGCGTCTGAAACATCCTTTACAATCACCAATCCCAATGCCAGTGATTTGGGAACCATTTCTGCAACCCCTTATACTTATTTGACCTCAACAACCTATGATCCATCGGGCGATACTCTCATTGATGGGATTTTATCCGGCTACCAGATAGCAACACCAGGCGGCAATGAACCATTGATTATCACATATAGTTTTGCAAGCCCAGATGATGCCTTCTTTATACCTGGTTATTCGGACACGGATTTTGAACTCACCAGTAATATCAATGGCCTGTCCGGTGAAGAACAACAGGCAGTGCGCGAAGTCCTCAATAATATTGCTGATGATGTGAATATCATCTTCGTTGAAGTTGCTGATGATGGTGGATCAAGCGCAGGTCATATGCGTTTCGCATGGACAGACGGTGGTACAGAAGACGTCGAGGGAACGAGTGCCTGGGCATATTACCCTGGCAACTATCCACAAGCCAGTGACGTTTGGCTCATCTCCGGGAGTCTGGATGCTGAAGCCGACTCTGATAATAGCGATACAATTTTTAAGAATGTTGTATTGCACGAGATAGGCCATGCCCTTGGCCTCAAGCATCCATTTGACGCTGAAGGGGCATTCAATATTTTAGCATCGTCCCATGACGGAAACGATTATACCGCTATGTCTTACGAGATGTTGGCCGCAGGAAACGGATCTTACGACGATTATGCACTGCCTGTTGACCTGATGTCGCTGGATATTCTCGCACTTCAATATGTCTATGGCGCAAACACTGACAGAACGATCGGCGATGATGTTTATAGTTTCCTGCCGGAAGAATGGAATTATATGACAGTGTGGGACGCGGGCGGTAATGACACATTTGATCTGAGCTTTTTTAGTAACAACTTGACAATAGATCTAACACCCGGTTCCTGGAGCGACGTTGGCCTGGTCATTGATATCAATATCGGCTCTGCAAATATCCGTTATGACACCCTACAAATTTCCGAAGATACCATTATTGAAAATGTCGTTACTGGCTCAGGCGACGACACCATAACCGGAAATAACTATGACAATATTATCGAAGGCGGTGGTGGGACAGATACGTTAAATGGCGGCCTTGGCGATGATACCTTCCTAATTGATAACACATCGGATTTTGAACTCGATTTGATCAATGGCGGCGATGGTTCCGACACACTTCAACTGGACGGGAGCATGGCGACAATCGACCTTTCATCTATTCAAGTGACAAATATTGAAATTATAGAAAGTAGCAACACAAACCCACTTGAGCTTACCTTAAGCACAGCCGATCTTATCGCTGCAACAGATAATGATAATATTCTCACCATCGCAGGTGGTATTGATGACAGCGTCACCTCAATGGGTGAAGGATGGGTTCAGGGGGCGGATCAGGTTATCGCTGCTGAAACTTACAATACATACACTGCCGGTGGTGTCACTCTGCTGATCGACGAAGATATCACCCAGGACATCAGCTAATCCTCTTCCCGGCGGTATTCAAGAATATCGCCGGGCTCGCAGTCAAGATAGTCGCAGATCGCTTCCAGTGTATTAAAGCGTATCCCTTTAACTTTGCCGGATTTAAGAAGCGAAATATTTTGTACCGTGATGCCAACCGCTTCCGCGAGGTCCTTTGACTTTACCTTGCGTTTGGCAAGCATAACATCGAGATTTACAATAATAGCCATGGTGCTTCCTTAAATAATCTGCGCGTTTTCTTCTGCTATAAATACACTTTCCTTGAGCACCCATGAACATGCAAAAAACACAAAACCAAGAAAGATAAGTGCCAGTTGTTCCGAACTAACTGAAGCCTGCAGTACCCTCTCCCCCTCAGGATGGTTCATGGTGATCGCCATGCCCATTGCCGTTTCAACCGGCACCACAGCCAGCGCATAAGTGATCAGATATTTTGAAAACCGATGTAGTGCCATCGCGGCATCGCTGGTAAAGGTGTTTCCTTCGCTATTACAAATAAAAAATTTCCTCAAATTATAAAGCGCCAGAACCGCGAGCGTCGTCAAAATACTGTTTATAAGCATGCCAAGTGCTATATTTTCTACGCCAACAAATTCGGCTTCAAAACGAAGACCATCAAGCATCCCCATTGTCGCGGCGGCAAATTCCAGATTGCTCCAGTCCAAAACCAAGCTGACCGGAAACGCGACCATCAAAAACGTGCATATTTTTCTCATGCGTATACTTATTCGCTGTAGTCGTTCTATGTTACTGCTCATATGTTCTCTCCATTGATTAATCGCTTCTCAAAGCCGTTGCTGGATTTGTATAAGTTACCCTCACCGCGTGAAAAGAAATCACGCTCCAAGTCAGTATAAACATCATCACTGCAGGTACCGCAAAAAACACTCCACCGAGCGATACCCTTTCGACAAATAATTCAAGATATGTATCTGTTGCAATTACAGCAATTGGTATTCCTATAACAAGAGACAGCAGAAGCGGAATACTAAACTGCCACAAGATTAGCTTGACCAGCGAAATAACCGGTGCCCCCATAACCTTGCGAATGGCAAACTCCCTGGTCCTCTGCTGCGCAACATACGCAGATAGTCCGAACAGCCCGGCCAGACTAAAAACGACTGCCAATGCCGCTAACGTGGCAACGGCGAGGTTAATGCCTTCAAGAACGCTATAATTCTCGTCAAATTCCTCTCGAAGCGAATTTATATTGATGGGGTAATCAGGCTCGCGTTGATCCCAAATCCGTTTAATATCGGCCATAATTCTGGTATATTCAGCACCAATGATGGCCAACGATATCGTATCGAAATCAGGTTCTTCCATCGAAAACACCATTGGGTGAAGCGCCCCGAATAAGCCGCTGTAATTTCGGTCTTCCATAACACCAATAATAAGGAACTGGCTCTTGCTTTCCTCGGAAAATGGCAGCAATATTTCACCAATTGCCTGGTCCACCTGTTGCCAGCCAAGGACCTTGGCTGCCGTCTCATTGATCATAATCGGATTGATGCTGCCTTCGTCCTCATCCTCATTACGGTTCATATCCCCGCGAGAACGTGTGAGTGCACGCCCAGCCAACAGATCGACATCAAAAATATCAACAAATCCTTCGTCAACGGCAAAGGTTTGCACGATCACTTCATCATCACCCATCCGCGTTCTACCGAGCGAAAACATGTCCTGACTTTGTTCAAATGGTATCTGACTGGCAGCAGAAACCTGATTTACGCCAGGAATATTAAGAAGTTCATCTTTCAGTGATGCATATTGGTCAAACAATTCGCCCCTAACATTTTTGATATTTACGGTATTATCAAGTTCATAACGTTCTGCCGATTGCCCCAGCATCATATTCTGGTAGGTTATCACTGCAGCCATTGTCATAAGTACCACCGACACGGTAAGTTGACAGATAAGAAGAATATTTTTTCCCCACCCTTTGTTGTTTCCGAACATGCTGCCACCAGACAGAATTTTTACTACCGTAAGCCGGTTTAGGATCAATGCCGGATAAAAACCTGTAACAATACCGGTCGCCAATATGGTTCCCGTCACAAGCAGCAATATTAGCGGTTGAGTGATCAGGTTAAATTCAACGTTTCGGTTTACCGCCTCATTCAAAAAAGGAAGTCCCGTACTTATAATCGCAATAGCCATCAATCCGGCAATCGTGCTTAGAACAATACCTTCAGCGATAAACTGCAGAAAAATATCTTTTTTGCTCGCTCCGAGAGATTTTCTCACTCCCACTTCATGGGCGCGGCCCAGGGCTTGTGCATAGGCCAAATTACTGTAATTGATCACGACCACCAAGAGAACGAATATGCCCAATATTTCCATAACCAGCACACCCGGAATACCCGATGCTTCCCAAGGGAAAAGATTCATTTCTTCGATATTGCGAAAGCGGATATCAATAAAAAATTCCTGTATTCGCTCTGGAACCTGACTTTTAAATCTATTGTCGATGCTCTGATACACCTGCTCGAGCGAGGCACCCTCGCTCAGCGTAAGATACATCCCTTGGTTGGTCGAAATACTACCCCACTCACCAATGCCATCAAAACCGGTGATATTCTTATATCCTTCCATGGATATGGCCATTTCGAAACCGCTGAACCCCATTATCGAATTTGAAAAATGGCTGTTTTTCGGCAGTTCGTCAAACACCGCCGTTATAGTGAACAAATGATCCGCATTTACGGTTATAATTTTTCCTAGCGGGTTTTCATTGGGGAAATATTTTTCCGCTGTCTCCTTGCTGATACTCACAGCATTGGGTGTACCCACTGCCACATCACCTGATCCCTGAAGAAATTTGAAATTGAATATTTCAAAAAATGTCGGCTCGACAAACCGGACATTCTGATAAAATTTTTCACCATCAATTTTGACGACCACTGGTTGAACCATCATCAGGCTTATCTGTTCAATCCCATCCACCCCTTCAAGCAATTGCCGGGCCGGGGTCGGCACTGGTGCAGAAGCAATTCCGATCGGTCCATTTGGCGCAATATTGATAAACGGTACTTGAATATTATCGCTTTTTTCAAAAAACAAATCGTAACTACGTTCATAATCACCCAGCACCTGTGAAAACAGGAATATCGCCAACCCGATCGACAGGCAAACAATATTAATAGCCGCATAAAGCCGGTTTCTAAAAATCACCCTTAAGGCTATAGTGAAATAATTTCTTAGCATAATTTTTACCATTTTGTGCGTATTTTTTATTGTTTAACGATAATTTATTAACAAGTCAAGAGAAGGACGAAAAAATATTTATCGCTAAAATAATTATGCTATAATCCAAAATAATAACTAGGTAATATCAAAATTTTCAGGGTACAAAATGACAAAAAAAACACTTAAACTTATAGGCGTACTCTGCCTACTCGTACTTTCGTCTTGCGGGGAACGTACACCTGTCGGTCCTGATCTCTCAAATATTGAGGCCCGTGACCACACTTTTTTCAACCAGATTTATAATCGTTGCAACATCAATAACAGTACCAGCGATTGTAACTGTGTCGCCCGCATCCATGTTGAACATCGTGGTGCCGCTTACGACGCTTATGCCGCTGATTATGAGGGCATACACAAGCCGAAACTGGAAGCTGAAATCTCTGAAAAAGCCGATACCCTAGCTGAAAAAACCAAAAACCGCTCAGATGAACGCGTACTCGAAGCCCTCGAAGAAGACCTCCACCGCCTCGAAAACAAACTCGCAGCGGGTGTTGATAACATTGACGACTTTAATCTGCCATTCCTACCCCCAGGCGCGACTGACGCTTGTATTTTAATGAATTCACCGTAAGTCCTGTTCCTCACTAATTTAGCGGCACTTAACATTGCATTTGTAATTATTTCAAATTTTGATAGTATATCTTTATCAACCAACGAGATAACCATTTGAAACTATTTCAAAATATAGTCATCGTGCTCGGCACTGTATTTATCCTGATCACCGCTTTTACTGGTGCTGATTTCTCTGGTGATCTTAATGTTTCACTTCCGCAGCAATCTTATTATGCACCGGATCCAAACGATCCGGACGGAAAGCCGATTAAATTAAGCGGTGAAATTGAAGCGCTCGATTATGATTTCCCCACACAGGACGGCACAGATTATTCAAAAGAAGCCATTAATAAAGCCATCCAAATCAACCTGCGCGGTGAAAATAAGTTGGTGCTTGGTATTCTGTACGAACGGCTTGCCTATCTTGAATTTGAAGATTTGAATTACGGTGCGGCACGCGTCGCCTATTCCAATGCCCTCAGTCACTATAGCAACGATCATCAGAAACTGCGTACAGCTGAATTATTTTCAAGCATGGCGTATCTTGAGGCAAAAACGCGAAATTACGCGTCCGCCAGAGATTATTATCAAAAATCCGCGACCCTTTACGGTCAGCTTGGTGTGGCAGTCCGCTCCGATTACGCCCGAAAAATTGCAGAACGCCTGCCCATGGGCGATTAGTCACATCTAACGCACCGCGGTACCGTAAGCGAAGGCCTCCACACTTACAACCATACTTCTCTGTCCCTTCGAAACACTTGATGTTTCAACACGAACATTATAAACCGCCGTCGCGCCCTGCGCGTGCGCCATTTCCTTTAGCCTCAGAACCGCCTCTCTTTTTGCTCTTTTGGCCAAGGTTTCATAGGATTTTACCCGGCCGCCAAATAGCTTTCGAAAGGCGGCAAAAACACTCTTGAGATAATCATGAGAAATAACCACAAATCCACTGACAAATGGTTGTTCCATTGCGCCCGCTGTTTGGGGAATATATTTGGTGTTATAAACAATTATACCAGCAAGCTCTGCTTCCCGTCTGGCAATTGAACTAAAATGTCGCCGTTCAGCAATGGTACCAAATAAAGCGCCAAGAGAGAGGAAAATTAAAAATATTATCACATTCAAAAAGTCAAAAAATTCCACGACTATTCATCCTCAATCTGAACAGCACTTCCGTAAGCAAATAATTCCGCTGCTCCTTGGGTTACAGACGTTGTTGAAAAACGCACGTTAATGATGGCATCTGCCCCCATGGTACGAGCGTCGTCAATCATACGGTTCATCGCTTCCTTACGGGCATCTTCCAGAAGCTCTGTATAACCCGCGAGCTCGCCGCCAACGATATTTTTTAATCCAGCCATGATATCGCGGCCAAGATGTTTTGCTCTTACTGTGCTGCCTTGCACCAAGCCACAGTTTTTAATTATTCTTTTCCCCGGCAGGGTTTCTGTATTGCAAAGTATCACTTATTTTCTCCTGAATTACATAAATCTTGTCACACTAAAAAACCAATAAACCCTACTAAATAATGGGGTTAACCTAAATAACCAAAAGACTATATCCCGTCCACAATGCTATTGCACATAATTACTTAACCTAGCCAACATAGTTTCACGGAAACCTCACACTAACTTGATCAACTTCCACCATTCGTGATTTGAGTATACGTGCTCAACCCTCTATCACTAGGCAATAGCTTCTGTCGGCATTTTTGGCATTCTATCTCCCGTTCTTGTCACTCCCAATTTGCCAACAGAAGCTTCACCTTCTCATTTCCCTCGAATATTGCTATAAACATCAATCATACGCAATTTACATGGGTGAAAAAATGAGCAACATAGGAAAAATTGAATGGATCGACCTGACCGTTGATGACGCAGAGGAAGTCCGTGAATTTTATCAGAGTGTAACAGGCTGGAAAGCGGATGCTTTCGATATGGGGGACTATAGCGACTATAATATGAACAGTGAAAATGGTGAAATAGCAGCAGGTATCTGCCATGCACGTGGCGGCAACACCTCAATTCCACCTATGTGGATCCCTTATATCTCGGTGGCGGACCTAGATGCCAGCCTTAAAGCGGTCAATAAAAAAGGCGGTGCATTGGTCAATGGCCCCCGCACCATGCCCCAGGGAAAATATGCTATAATCAAGGATCCCGCTGGCGCTCACTGCGCCCTTTGGCAAAAACAGGACTAGGAATACTTAAACCCACTACGATGATTACTAAGCTTAATATTTTCCGTGTTTGGGAAGTTCAATAATGTATTTTTTGCGCGGCTTTTGCAGTGGTTGTGCGTTGTTTAGCAGAACCTGACCGTCAGTTGTATAGCGAATGACGCCCGGCTCAGGCTTTTCGTGAACTGTTTTCTGCTTTTTCGCATGGGGGTCTACATATCCGTCGCTGTCATGATTTTTTCTAATTTCATAATTGCGGACTATTTTTTCACATTTTCCAACCACGCCCTGCACTTTCTCGTGCATATATTCAAATTCGCGAACTTTTTTCTTATAATCGTCAAGAATATCCGGCGCTTTGGCAAGCACAACCTTATTGGCGGCGAAGTCCATAATATCATCTTGCGTAAAAAGCTCCGGTTGATCACGCATGGCCTGCTCAACCTCAGCAATACCATTTTGCGCGTAATGAAGTAGCAAATCCATTGTTTGCTCACCTTCAACTGGCGCCTCCTGCAAAGGATCAGCGAATATTATTGGTTGTTTTTTAACCATTAAACCCATATCGGCTATCCCTCGGACGCCCCTCTTTTGACCACAAGATCACCATCTTCAGTATAGGTAAACACATCGGCTTTTTTAAGCACACCTTTTATTTCGTCTTTTGCCTGATCATCGCCAGTGGCAACGATCTCTTCGCATTTCTGCAGTATACCCAACATCTTTTTATGGAGCGCGTCATACTCAGCGACCTTCGTTTTATAGCTGTCGATCAGAAACGGTGCCTGCTCCAGCATATTTTTATTCTGCTCAAAGGCCGCTCTTTCTTCTGGACTAAAGAGATCCGGGGTCTCCCGCAATGACTGTTCAGCGGATTCCATCCCTGCTTTGGCATAATGTAACAGCATATCCAACGTATCATCGCTTTGTTCCTCCTGCACCGCAACCTTTTTACGGCCAAATACAACAGGTTTTCGCGCTTTTGAGTTATTGAGTGCCACTATCTATTTTCCTTATCTGTAAAATCCAATTCCAGTTTAAGGCCAATTCCTTAGAAAAAAGTAAATAAAAACTAAATCTGTCTCAACTATTTCAGGATCGGATGTTTATCCTGGTAGGACCTGACTTCCTCCTGCGAAGCTTTGCGATAAAGGTTCCCCCCTACCGCCAGAAATAATAACGCTTCCTTTGATTTATTGACCAGTCCACCATTTTCGCAGTAACCGCTGGTTACAATAAAATATTCTCCAAGCTGAACCGACATTTTAAAACACACTCTCATACCCCCCTAATGATTAATTGGACATACTCCTATGTCTAGCTTTGTTTCCTTGCATTCGGCCTTTCGCAGGGCTAAAATCGCCACCATTAAATGGTTATCTTAAAATTATGCAAATCCACTATATTTAATAACATCGTCGTCAATGTTCACTTAGCACTTTATCAACCATGACATAATGACATTATTCGTTCTATTGATAAAATACACTTTTAATTGTGGCATTATAATGACATATCTAATTTTTGCAGGAAACTTTAATCTGTATTTTCTAGCAACGCTTTTCTTCTTTTAGTTGTATCTTTATTCAGTGCCTTCATTGGCACTATTCAGCCACTAAATTCGAAGGTAATGTCTTTGTTTTCACCGCCCTTGATGAGCGAAAGAATGACAGTTTGGCCACTCAGTTCCAAATCGGCGATAAGTCGGACGGCATCCCTTGTATTAATAATTTTCTGACCATTTATAGCCGTCAAAACATCACCTTGGACGATATCTGCAAGAAACGCTGGTGAATTTGCAAGGACCACATCGATCACCGTGCCTGTGTTTCTGCTGTAAAGGGCCCTTTCCTGCTGATCGAGATCTCTAATCAATATGCCAAGCTTGTGGACCTCAAGGGATTTGACCATATAGACGGCCCACTGGTCGAAATTATCATGTTGACGAACATAAGGAACCGATACCGTATCGCGCACTGTAACCGTCTCATTTACGCTGACCTCTCGTCCGTCAACGGTTTTTACCCGGCTGACAAATACGGTGGAGTAAACATCCTGATAATCATAATCAATGCGGCTTTCTGTATCCGTATAGGCGGATGAGACAATAACGTGGGTCGCCCGAACCTCTTTGGCCTGTCTGACAGCATTATTTGGATTTTCGTGAAAGCCGTTGAAAGCGCTTTCGCCGATCACAACATAGTTGTGTTCGCGGTAACTAAGTACGTCTCTGTCTATATTATTCGAAAGGATAAGCTCTGGCTCCTGCCCATCAGCAAGCATAACCACATTCGCCGCTCTTTCCGGCGTAAGATATCCTTGATAAGTTGAGCCGAACTGCCCAGTGCCACACGCGGACAGTAATAAAAGAACTGATAAAATTGCGATAATTCTCATATCTTACCTCTTATCTTGCCCCTTGATCCCACCTATTTATATAATCACTCTTTCATCTTAACCAGAAAAATCGCCCTGTGATTATAAATCGATACGTTTTTTTTGTATGGAATCGAAATTGGATTGGCAATCCGTTCATAGAGTATCTGCCTGCGAACACCGCCGTAGCCAACGATGTAACCGGAATCGTAAGGAATATAATCAAAATTTTCGATAAATTTATAAGCCTTTTTGCTGGCGTCATAGGCATATTGAGCATTCAACAACACGTGAGTGACGCCCAATTTTTTCGCAAGCGAAATCGCATCGTCCACGCCGCCTTCAGGGCCGTTAAATCGGCTTTCACCGACGACGGCGTAATTCTGATTGGTAAAAGTCTCCAGATCCTTTTCCAAATCCGGTGTCATAATAACCATAGGGCGCGCCCCGTCTTCAAGCAGGTAAGCGTTATTATCCACAGGCATCGGCATGCTGGAAACATACGACGCATCATACATGTCCGGCCCTGCGCACGCCCCAAGAAGCATCACAAGCCCCAGCAATGATAATTTTAGAAAATATCTCATTTCTTAAATCTATTCGCTTTTAAGCTTTTTTTCAATTTCTTACTTGATAAGGTCACACTATTATGCGAAATACAGCTCTCCTATAAGGTGGTGCGGTGGCGGAGAGGCTACGCAGCGGATTGCAAATCCGTGTACAC
>CAXBLS010000040.1:0-26561 GCA_963976585.1 uncultured Kordiimonadaceae bacterium | reverse complement strand
TATTAAGATAAAAGGGGTGTATCCACTGATCATACATCATGCCCCAAGATGCCCCTGTATAAACCTTTCCCCAAATCACACCACAGATTTGCAAAATAACTGAGCCAATAAAGCATGGCCAGAGCACCTGACCGTATAGCGTTGCAACTTTTTTATCTTTGACATTGTATCTGATTTTGGCAGTGAGGTATGAAACCACCGCCGCAGCTACCATAAAGCCAATGATAAAGCCGCCCGTTGATCCGGTGATAACATCCACACCTGAACGACCCCCGGAAAATACTGGAACACCGACCGCACCAAGAGCGATATATAACCCCACTGAGAATAGAGCATATTTCATTGGCAGCAATAACGCGACCAGTAATATAGCAACTGTTTGCAAGGTAAGCGGCACTGGTTTGATGGGAATAGTTACCGCCGCTGCTGCCCATATCAATAACGTAAACATGATCGAAAGCAGAATATATTTTGAATTTATAAAGGCCAGAGTTCTATTTCCTTCTTACACTCGCTTTAAAGAGAAGTTTAAAGAAATCGTGGTTCTGCGCCAGCTCTGGAGTACTTGAAAGCACAAACATACTAAAAGCACGTATGCTCATTACCAAATAAGCCATGATATCTCCCCATATCTCAAAAATTAACCTGTTATGTCATTGATCGCCGCTGCCAGTTTATCCATATCTTCGCGTGAGTTATAAAGCGACGGGCTGACCCGAATTCCGCCCCCTTTGGCGATACCACTAATCGCAACGGTGAAAATTCCATATTTTTCACTTAATGTGTTCATAAGGTCGCGGTTATCTTCGTAAGAAGTTTTTCCTTTCAAGCGAAAAGAAGTGATAGCGGCATACATGCGCTCATCTTGCGGTGTTAAAATCTCAACATTTTTATTATCTATAACCTGATCAACCCATTGATTGCGCAGCGCCCGCAGACGCCCTTCAATATTTTTCTGGCCGATATTTTCTCTAAAATCCAGCGCTGCTGGTATGGTCATCACCGCAGCGAAATTCATGGTTCCCGTATGAACCCGGGTTCTGACCTCATCATTATCCGGACCGGCCTCACCACGCAGAGGATCAATGTCAAGCACCCTGTTTTTACGGATATACATAGCCCCCACACCAAGTGGGACGCCAATCCATTTGTGAAGATTAAAACCAACAAAATCAACGCCTAACTCCTGAAAATCAAATTCAAACTGACCCCAGGAATGGGCCGCATCAAGAATGACATCAACACCGCGCGCCTTGGCCATGGCAGCCACTTCCTTGACTGGCGTAATAAGACCAGTTCTATTGCTCACGTGGGTCATCAGCATCATTTTGCAGTTGGGATGATCATCAAGGGCCTTGGCATAGGCAGCAATGACATTTTCGTAAGATGCTGGTTCCGGTATAGCAATGCTCACAACATTTGCCTTGCGGTGTGTTTTGAGATAACGCATCTCCGACTGCATGCTGCCATAATCTAGGTCGGCGTAAATAACGGTGTCACCTTCTTGCAGTTTGTTATAACCATTGATCAGACTTTGCAGCGATTCCGTCGCGTTTCTGGTTAGAACGATTTCATCGGCACCAACACCAAGTTTTTTAGCAATGCGGACGACTATCTTGTTGTAATCCTTACGGTACAGGCGTCTTGCATAATAGGAGCTATTCTGATTAACATAATGGGTGTTTTTAATATAGTCCTGGGTCACAGGAATTGACATGATGCCCCAGTAGCCAGCCTCAAGGTTGGTCACATCACTCGTCACGTCATACTGGTTTCTAATGATGGCCCAAAAATTTTCATCGTCTGCATCTCGCGATTGCTGCGCCATTGCAAAAAGCGGAAAATTTGCCACAGAAAGACCGGCCACTGCCGCTGATGAAGTTAAAAATTGCCGTCTGTCCATTAAATTATCCTAACTTGTTTGCAATATCTTTTATGGCCGCTGCAAGTGCCCGCATATCTGCTTTTGAGCTGTAAAGCCCCGGAGCCACGCGAATACCGTTATATTCTGGAATAGCCGCCGTATTAATTGCATAATCATTGAGCAGCGTTCTTCCTAGCGCACGCGCATCATCATGAGCATTGATCCTAAATGACGTAAGCCCGCAGTGCATGCGTTCATCTTCGGGGCTTAAAATATCAACCCGGTCATCATCAATAAATTCATTGGTCCATTCATGACGTAGTGCTCTGAAACGATTATCAATATGCTTGATGCCGATGGCATCAACAAAATTAAGAGCATCCCTCACTGCCATGACTGCCGCAAGGTTCATTGTTCCCGTTTGTGTGCGGTTATTGATATCATCATTGCCGGGCGCGCCTTTACTGCTTTTGGTATCGATATCTAGCATACGGCTTTTTTTAATATACATAAGTCCAGTGCCGAGCGGTGCACCAATCCATTTATGAAGGTTGAAACCGACAAAATCCACGCCTTGATCTACAAAATCATAATCGAGCTGGCCCCATGAATGGGCCATATCAACAATAACATCTGCCCCGTATGAGCGTGCCATGGCGGTAATTTCCTTGACCGGGATAATAACCCCCGTCCGATTGGCCATATGCGTAAGCAGAATAAGCTTCGTGCCCGGGTTATCTTTGATCCCCTGTTCAAACAGATCTATGGAGCTCTGAAAATCAACCGGATCAGGCATGGTAAGCTGCACCACATTGGCACCTCGGTAAACTTCTAAATGACGCATTTCAGCGGCCATACTATAATAAGCAGCGTCAGCATAAAGTACTGTATCACCAGGATTTATTTTATTGTAACCGCTGATCAGAAGCTGCATCGATTCCGTTGCCCCCCGGGTAAAGACAAGCTCGTCTGACTGAACACCTAATTTCGCCGCCAACATGTCGATAATTTCCATGCGTTCAACATTATAATTACGTGCGCTTGGATTTGCGGATCTGCCGTGGCCGACATAGTGGGAACTATAAGCGTTGATAAACGCCGTATGCTCGTTAAAAGCTTTGCGGACTGGTTCCGACATAATCCCCCAATGTCCGGCGTTAAGGTTAATAAATTCATCGGTGACTTTATATTGGTCAATAATGGTTTTCCAAAATGCATCGCTGTCCTTATTGACGGCTGATTGCGCATAGGCCGTTACAGCACTTCCTGCAACCGAGACAGAGGCAAGTGCCGCTGTAGTTCTTAAAAAATCTCTTCTATCCAATTTATCGTCCCCTTTTTTCAATTGCTTTTAAATCGTTATCATAATTTTCCGAGAGCTCTTTGTCAGGCTTCATGACACTTACAATATACCCGACAATGAATGAAAACAAGAATGCTGGCGGCATTGTTTCCATGGCGACAAAATATGATCCGATCACATCCATTTCGCCGAAGACAAATTTTGCCAATATTGTCATCAAAAATCCTGCGACCATTGATGCGATAGCACCAAGGGCGGTGAAGCCTTTCCAAAATAGTGACATGATCACCATCGGACAGAATACTGCCGCTATTCCCGACCAGCCGAAGATCACAAACCAGAATATAGTTCTGGTTGGCGATACAAAAGACACGATCATCGCGACCCCAAGTGCCAATAGAGCGAATAAAATGGTCAACCAACGTGATACCTTCGCTGATTTTGCACCGTCGAGTTCCGCATTAAACATTTTGCGGTATATATCATGGGTAATTGATCCCGCAGCAACAATCAAAAGCGAAGAAACCGTCGACATAATTGCCGAAAGAACCGCCGCTACATAAAGACCGACTAAAATCGCCGGGAACACATACTCCACCAGCGCTGGCAGAACATTCTGAGCACCATTTCCAAGCACTTCCACTGGATCAGCCCCAGCTTCGGTAAATAAATACCGGCCAAGGACACCAATGCTCACTGCGGATGTATCAACCAACAACGTGAACAGTAGCGCGACCCAGCGACCGCGCCTAATCTCCTCAACATCTCTGATGGAAAGAAAACGAGCAAAAACCTGCGGCGAGCCCAAAAAGCCAAGGCCAATAAGCATCATACCAAGTACAATAGCAAAATTCATCGGTGTAAGGCCGCCGTTGCCCCACATATTAACTAGGCCCGGGTCGATGGAACTGAGTGTATCATAAACATGATCGGAAGGGCCGAGCATCATGTAGGCCACGAGCGGCAATGCCACGAGGCTTAAAACCATAACGGCTCCTTGGAACATATCAGTCCATGCAACAGCCGTGAAACCACCGATAACACTATAGATCACAACAATAACAAATCCGACGATGGCTCCCATATGATAGTCCCATTGCAAGAACCGTTCGAAGGCAGAGCCAGTGGCATCAATCTGCGCCGAAATATAAATAAGAATAAAAATTGCGAGTGAAACAGAGGCGACGATGCGAAGTGTGTGGGTTTTGGCTTTGAAGCGACTGACCAGATAATCGGTCATGGTTATGCTGTCATAATGATCGGTTAGTTTCTTATAACGCTCAGCCATAAAGAACCAGGCCATTCCGACTCCAAACAGCTCGCCAACGACCACCCAATAGGCGCTGAAACCAACCATGGCCCCCATGCCGGTCACCCCGAGCAGTAACCATGCGCTTTCCCCGGTTGCCTGGGCTGAGAAAGCCGCGACCCAATACCCAAGTGTCTTATTCCCAGTTATGTAGCCTTTGATATTATTCACGCGTTTTGATGCGATGATACTGAGCGCAATCAGCACCGCAAGATACAAAATCAGCATTGAATATTTTTCAATCATTTCCCCGCATCCCTATTTTTTAGTTTTATTTTTATAGATAGTACCCTAGCATCATTTCTAGAAATTTATAGAAAATAATATGAGGAAGAAATTTGACATTTGAGCAACAAACCATTGTCGCAATCCTGATCGGCGTCTTTGTCTTTTTCTTATGGGGACGTTGGCGCTACGATGTCGTTGCCTTCACTGCCCTGATGGTTAGCGTACTCAGCGGCGTGATCAGTACCGACGAAGCATTTAACGGCTTTTCCCACCCAGCGGTCATCACCGTCGCTGCCGTTTTGGTGATCAGCGCCGGGCTCGCTGTATCCGGCGTCATAGACCGAATTGCCCATATCGTTGTCCCACCTCTAAAAAGCTTGTTTTTACAAATATCTATTATGTCGAGCTTTTCAGCCATACTTTCCGCCATGATGAATAACGTGGCGGCACTGGCGCTTCTGATGCCTGCGACCATTGATAGTGCAAAAAAAGCCAAACGCTCCCCTGCGCTGCTTCTCATGCCCCTATCTTTCGGCTCCATCCTTGGCGGTCTTATTACATTGATCGGCACCCCGCCCAATATTGTCATCGCTCATTACCGAGAAACGGTAGCTGGGGAGCCCTTTTCCATGTTTGATTTTTCGCCAGTAGGCTCGGTTGTTGCCGTGGTTGGTGTCTTGTTCTTGGGACTTGTGGGTTGGAGGCTATTGCCCAAAGACAGGCAGGCAAAATCCGCAACCGATGAGCTTTATGATATCGATGATTATGTAGCAGAAGGTATTGTCACGGAAGGATCAGCTGCCATTGGTCAAACCATAAAAGACATTGATAGTATCGCCGATAGCTGTGATGTGCGCCTTGCTGGTATGATCCGGGATGGCAAACGAATATTACGTCTGACCCGCACAAGAATCATCGAAGAAGGTGATATTTTTATTCTTAAAACAGGACCAAAAGAGCTGGATACATTTGCCCATAAACTTGGACTTGAGGTTAAAGGTGGTGACTATGACCGTTCGCTATTTTCCAATGATGATGTGATGTTGCAGGAAGCGGTGGTTTCCGCAGACAGCCGCGTCATTGGCAGAAAAATAGGCGAGATCAGACTTAAATCACGGTCCGCGCTAAACCTGCTCGGAGTTTCGCGGCAAGGGCAAAAAATAAATCATGCACTTCATAAGCTGGTGTTTCACGCTGGAGATGTACTGCTGCTTCAAGGCGATATCGACAGTATGACAAAATCTATGGACCGGCTGGGGCTTTTACCGCTTGCTGGGCGCGGTTTTAATATGGGTAAGCGTCAACATGCCTGGATCGCTATTTTGCTGCTCGCGGGGGCCATTGGCGCTGCGGCAACGGGGCTGACCAGCCTTACGGTTGCGCTGGCCATTGCGGCACTTGGCATGGTGCTTTTTAACATTATTCCACTGCGCGATCTTTATAACACCATCGATTGGCCAGTGATTGTGCTGGTGGGATCAATGATCCCCATCGGTGGCGCTTTGGAGACCACCGGGACCACCGACCTTATTGCCGCAGGGATATTAAGCATGTCCGCAGGGTACTCGGCCTTTTTCGTTCTCGCCCTGCTGTTTATCGTCACCATGACGCTGTCTGATTTGATGAATAATGTCGCCACGGCAGTGATGATGGCGCCAATAGCCGTTAGTATGGCAAACAGCCTTGAAGCCAATCCGGACAGTTTTCTAATGGCGGTCGCGGTATCCTCTTCCTGCGCCTTCCTCACACCGATAGGTCATAAGAATAACGCGCTGATCATGGGGCCAGGCGGATATAAATTTGGTGATTACTGGCGTATGGGGCTGCCACTTGAAGTGATCATCACCATCGTCGCCTTGCCCATGATTGCGCTGGTCTGGCCACTTTAAGGCGTGAGTGGCTTAAGGGTGGACCTTTCCTGCTCGTCCATTTGGTCCATTAGGCCTGTTTCCCATCTTAGATACTCGCGGGCATGTTCCATGTTTCCGCTGTGGCGTTCGTGAGTGTGGAACTGAAAATCGATGCGCTGCGCATCTGTCGGGCAGTCTGGTGTTGAAACAACTTTTAAGCCTGCCTCCTTCCAGTCATCCGGCTCGCTTAAACTGATTTGACCATCAAGATCCAAATCTTTAAGCACATAAGTCGCGGTCAGCAATTCAGACGCAACAATAATCACTGCACCCTTTATATCAAGGCGATCAACGACTGGTCTAATTGTCCAAATAGCGCCATCGATATGCCCTTCACGGTAATCCGCGCTTGATCGGACATCGATAATTGTGGCGTCGCTCGCCGCGATGCCGGCGGTATCGATAAATTCAATTCCTGAAATATCAATTTCAAACTCACCAATATGAACAAGCTCAGTCACGGTTTTCTCATCAAGGATATAGGCATCATGGCCCATTCCTTTAAGCCAGATCGCGCTCATCACAGCGCGAATACGGTGATTGTCGAAAAGGACAATTTTTCCGCCGCGGGTGGCAAACCATTGATCGGTCGCCTGAATAAGCTGCCCGCCTAGTGTATGCCTGAAGCCATCCACATGACCGGCTTCATATTCCTCTGCGGTGCGAATATCGAACAGGAATGTTGTATTATCCGTATCCTCACGCCATGCGTTAAGAGTATCCATACCAACTACAGATATTTGATATTGCTCTATCAGAGCATCAGCCTTTTTACGGGCATCTTCAAGTATTGTTTCATCAATGTCGCTAGGATAAGACCGCGTTGCACCATGCTCCAACTCAAGCCCAGCCAGTTTCCAGCCCATGGTGCCATTTTCAAGGGCGTATATTTTATTGGAAAGCCCGAGCAGGCTTAATGTTTGTGCGCCAATAAGGCTGCGCGTGCGACCGGCGCAGTTGACTATAATATCCTGATCCGGACGCGCCAGCATCGCAGCGTAACGCAGGCTAAGCTCCGCATTGGGACAGGATGTGGATGTGGGGATTGTCATGCGGTTAAATTCTTCCGGTGTGCGGCCATCAACAAGAAGGAAATTATCATCTCCCGCATCCATGCGCGCTTTTAACTGCTCAGCTGTAATGGATACTGTACCCAGTTCATGCTCAACAACTTCGCCAAAAGATTTGGACGGTGCGCTGATCCCTTCATAAAGGGAATATCCTGCATCGGCCCATGCCTGAACGCCACCTTTTAAGACAAGAATATTCAGGTAACCCATCGCCTCCAAGTGCGCGGCGGCCTTTTCTGAAACGCCGTCACCACCATCAAGCAGGATGGTCGCGGTGTGATGACATGGAACATATAAGCCGATCCGGGCCTCCAAAACACTGTAGGGAACGTGGGAGACAAAAAACGGATGACCGCGACCATAATCGGCCACTTCACGTATATCGATGAAGGCGACCTCGTCACTAAGAGAGAGGCGTGTTTTAATTTCTTCTGCTGATTGATACTGCATGACTATCTAATACTCAATTCCATTTCTGCTGCAATGAAGCCAAACGCGCTCCATGACCTTGTTTCCATAAAGCGTTCCATAAGATCATATGCTTTTTCTGGTTCGCCGTTATAGAGAAACCAGTTGGCAACACCGTAAGCAATGGCTGCACCGCTTGGATCGTTAGGATCCACATCGGTCAATGTTTCAGCGGGAATGATGCCTTTATACATAAGGGTTAGATTATGATAGGACATGTTTTCAATGATCTCCATATCCTGTTCAATATTATGCAAGGACGCTTGCGCTTCCTCGTCTTTACCCATACGGCGCAGGTTCATGTAGATCCAATGACCCGCAGAAACGATATTGTCATCGTTAAGCCCCAAATCCTGTCCCATTTTAAAGGCGTCATGGGATTTCTCCCATTCCTGACGCAGGTAATAAGAAAGCCCGAGATGATAATAAATATTGCTGTGGGTCGTTGTCAGATAAATGCCCTGCGGATTTGGTGCGCCGTCCGGCTCGATCTTATCTTCGGTCCCTTCGATCAGTTTAGCTGCTATTTCATAATCAGCCACGGCCCGATCAATTTCGCGGATGCTGATATAACGGTGACCTCGGTGGCGGTACATACGCGCGTCGGTTGGGTGTTTTTCGATCCCTTCAGAAAATATTTCAATGGCGCGGCGATAATCCCCCGTGTATGCGACACGGCGCCCGTACCAAATAATATTCATCGGATCATTTGGATCCGCGTCATAATCTGCTTTTGCTGCAGCAAGGTTATCAAGAAGTCGTTGACTGGGCTCCGCTGCGAAAAGCGCCTTACCCATAAAGGAAACGGCCTGTGCCCCTTCGGGCACATCAGAAAAAAGGACTGCAGAGGCATCCTCCACTGGCGCCTCTGTTTCGGCGGCTATTTCAGTGGTGTCTGTGTTTTCCGCTGAACAGGATGCTAAAAAAGCCGCCATACCGGCCATAATAATTGATCGATGTAATTTCATATTTCCCTCTTATTTTCTGTTTTTCAGATCAACTTCAGCAGCGATATAGCCAAAGGATCCCCATGAGTTTGTTTTAATGAATTTTTCCATCAAATCATAGGCTTTTTCCGTTTCGCCGTTATAAAAGAACCAATTGGCAACCCCGTATGTGATACTGGCTCCCGCCGGCACATTGGGATCGGCGTTAAGCACCTCTTCTTCCGGCACTTCACCTTTATAGAACATGTCGAGCTTGTGATAATTGTGAACTTCAATAATATCCATGTCGGCGGTGATGCGTGATAGCGCTGCATTTGCTTCCTCATCACGACCAAGGCGGCGCAGGTTCATATAGATCCAGTGGGTGGTGGATGCCGTATTATCATCGTTAAGATCGAGATCGCGACCCATTCGATAGACCCGCAGTGAATTTTCAAAATCATGTTTAAGATAATAGGCAAGCCCCAGATGATAATAAATATTGCTGTGTGTGCTTGTAACGGGAATACCAGCCGGGTTTGGTGCGCCGTCCGGTTCAATTTTATCCTCTTCCCCATTGATCAGGCTCACGGCAATTTCATAATCCTCAATGGCACGGTCAAATTTGCGGATGGTTATATAACGGTGGCCACGGTGACGGTACATGCGGGCATCCGTTGGATGCTTTCTGATCCCTTCGGAAAAAATAAGGATTGCACGGCGAAAGTCACCGGTATAAGCAACCCGCCGACCGTACCATATGATATTGTCCGCATCATTTGGATTAGCATCATAATTTGCTTTTGCCTCCACCAGATTTTCCAAGACACGCTCGCTGGGTGCGGGCATGGACAGCGGCTTGCCAAACAAAGAGACAGCCTGCGCTCCTTCTGGTACTTCCGGAAGCAGATGCGACTGCGAGTGTGCATGTGACGTAAAAAGAAGTGCAAGGATTGCGATGATTTTTTTCATAATTTCCCTCTATATTTTGTAAATATCCGCATAGGTTTCCCGTAGCGCGTTTTTTTGTACTTTACCCATTGTATTACGCGGTAGCGCCTCAAGGATAATGATTTTTTTCGGTTGTTTAAACTTGGCGAGGCTTTCTTCTAGGATGATTGAAATATCATCCTCTGAAATTCCTTTTGTACCGTCAGGAATGACAATTGCGGTAACCCCTTCACCAAAATCAGAATGTGCAACGCCAATCACAGCACTTTCCTTTACCCCCTCTATATCATCGATCAGGCTTTCAATTTCCTTGGGATAGACGTTAAGCCCGCCAGTGATGATCAGATCCTTCGCCCGGCCAACGATGGTCACGCGGCCTTCTTCATCCATGGTTGAAATATCACCAGTGATAAAAAAGCCGTCTTGCGTAAATTCCTGAGCGGTTTTTTCCGGCATGCGCCAATAACCTTTAAAGACGTTAGCGCCTTTTATTTCGAGCACACACTTGCCATCTTTTTCGTTGCCGATGCGCGCTTCAACGCCCGGAAGGGCAAAGCCAACGGTGCCCGCCACACGCTCACCGTCATAAGGGTTTGATGTAATCATGCCCGCTTCGGTCATGCCGTAACGTTCAAGTATCTTTATCCCTGCCACCTGTTCAAACCGATGAAACGTCTCGGCCAGAAGTGGCGCAGACCCGGAAAGAAACAAGCGCATATTCTTACAGACTTCACGGCCAAAGCCTGCCGTTTCCAGCAACCTTACATAATGAGTTGGCACCCCCATTAAAACAGTTGATCGAGGCAGGTTTTTAACAACATTTTCCGGCTTAAAGCTGCTCTCAAAAATGATTGTGTTGGTGGTCCAAAGTGCGCAGTGCAACGCAACAAAAAGCCCGTGCACATGAAATATCGGCAGGATATGCAGCAGCACATCATCTGACGACCACTGCCAATAGTCACTTAGAACCGCGACGTTGGAACGCAAATTTTCATTGCTAAGCATCGCGCCTTTGGATACCCCCGTCGTTCCAGACGTATAAAGAATGGCAGCAATATCATCACCATCCAGCTTTGTCATTTCAATACATTTATCACATTTATTTGTTTTTAACCAAAGACTTCCTTGTTTTTTCTCATCTAATGTAAGAACTGTTTTTCCGCCCGCAATACGCTTAAAATTTTCTTCTTTCGCGGGATCACAGATACATAGATCGGGCTCGGCATTTTCGAAAAAATAACGAACCTCGCTCTCTGTGTAACCGGTATTGAGTGGCACAAATATCGCTCCCATGCGCAGACAAGCCAAATAAAGCATGACCGCTTCCGGAGATTTTTCCACCTGTACCAGAACCCGGCTTCCCTTGGTCACACCAACGTCCGTCATAACCGATTGAATTTTTGCACAAAGCGGATCGATATCGCTAAACAGATAATCACCGCTCTGCGCTTCGATAAATACCTTAGCGCCGGCGCCGTTAATCCGGTCGTTTAACTGCTGGTATAATCCGCTGGTCCCCGCGCTCATTTATTAATCCCTTTTTTGACGATGCTTGAACAAAACTAGCTCATATGCAAAGGTAAGACAAGATCAGGGGAAATTAAAAAAAGGGGATGTTCATGATCATTTACGGTGTAGCCATACTCGCGGCATGTACCCTTAGCGGCCTCTATCTCGGTAGTCTGCTTGGTGAAATTATTGGCGTTGACGCCAATGTGGGCGGCGTTGGCATCGCTATGCTCCTGCTATTGGTTGCCGTTCATTATCTGCCTAAAGAACTTTCTAGTGCGTCCATATCTTCGAAGGGTGTATCCTTCTGGAATGCCATGTATATCCCCATCGTCGTGGCTATGGCCGCTAAACAGAATGTCATCGCTGCCCTTGATGGTGGGCTGTTGGCGCTGCTCGCGGGTGGTGTCGCAGTGATTGCCGGCTTCGCCCTTATTCCAGTCCTTAATAATATGATCAAACGCGATGATATTGGCGAGGACGGCGAATGATTATTGATACGCTCTGCGCCATCCTTATTAAAAATTCAATCCTGACCGCCTTCGTCGCGGTTGGTGTGATCATGTGGGTATCCTATTTTCTTTCCGATAAACTGACGCAAGGAAAGTTTCACGGTTCCGCCATTGCCATCTCTATCGGACTAGTGCTTGCATATGTTGGTGGTCTTACTGAACAAGGAACGCAGGGGCTTGCCAACATTGAAATATTTTCCGGTGTTGCCATCCTCGGCGGTGCGATGTTTCGTGATTTCGCCATTGTTGCCACCGCTTTTGGTGCCAACTTGAACGATCTTAAGTCATCGGGGCTCGCCGGTGTGATTTCGTTGTTCCTAGGGGTGCTTGTTTCTTTCGTGATTGGTGCCGTGATGGCAATTATGTTTGGCTATACGGATCCCGTAGCCATCACCACAATTGGCGCAGGTGCCGTCACTTATATCGTGGGGCCGGTGACTGGGGCTGCCCTTAACGCGGGATCAGATGTTATCGCCATCAGTGTCGCTGCCGGACTGGTTAAATCAATACTCGTTATGGTGAGTACCCCGCTGATAGCCGGGCGTATCGGCCTTGATAACCCGCAGTCGGCACTGATTTTTGGCGGTCTTATGGGAACCACCAGCGGCGTTGCTGCGGGTCTTGCCGCTACGGACCCGAAGCTTGTGCCTTATGGGGCCATGACCGCAACGTTTTATACGGGGCTCGGATGCTTGCTATGTCCAAGCGTACTTTATTTTTCTGTGCTGGCTTTACTGGGCTAAATTCTGCAAATATTCAGCAAGCGCCTTTACTTTGACTGGGTCAGTGATATGGCGGGAAAAATCATCGCCTGGCGCCATGCTTGGGGCATTTTCGGTGTAGGGGCTGCCGACCAGCGTACGGCAAGACGAATGGATCTCAGACACTTTGAATATCTTGAAAAGGCTTTCCACATTGGGCGGGTTTATTTTTGAGCACGGCATAATCGATATCCGCCCCGCCGCTGCATCAATGACGCTTTTAATTTTAAGCGCGCCTTCCAATGCAGTTTCCCGCTGTCCAGACGTTAGTATCCGCTCTATACCCAGCTCAATCGCCTGCTCGAGCGCTTCGGACGTATCCGGCGTCACGTCGAAGGCGCGGTGCAGTGTCACACCCATACCGTCCGCCTGGCTAATTAGCCGTTCCAGTTTCGCGATATCAAGGGCACCATTTTCATGGGTCATGCCGATCACTATTCCGGCCATACCATAATGACGGCAACGGTCAATATCATGAAGCATCACATCCATATCTTCGAAATTAAAGATAAAATCACCACCGCGCGGGCGGATCATGGCATAGATAGGAACTCCAAGCTTGGCGGCCCGTTTCATTAGACCCGCAGACGGCGTCGTGCCACCAATGCCGAGCGCATCACATAACTCCAGCCGGTCCGCACCATTATTCACAGCATCAATAGCGCCCTGAATAGTATCCACACATACTTCAAATAATATTTTTTTCATTTTTTCACGCTAATCATTAAGCTCGGGAATTTCGGCATCTTCCCCCCACCATCTTTTGATATTTTGTTCGTACTGACCGCCGGCAATATAATCAGCGATAAATTCATTCAAATAAGCCTTATATTCGGGCTGGTCTTTACGCACACCCATGGCAACGTCACCAGCAACAAACACACCGGGCATAATTTCTAAGCTGCCAATTTGACTGGCCACATAATCCGCCATCGAGCTGTCTTCTATTCCCGCATCAACGCGCCTCTGCCTAAGTAAAAGCACACCATTAGGAGCAAAATTTTCTGTGTAAACCAGATCCGCATCCGGAACATTTTCGGCAATAAATATCGCCCCGCTGGTACCACGTCCTGCGACCACCTTTTTACCCTTAAGATCATCAAGAGAGCTTATATTTTGGCCTTTTTGATAGATAATTCTGAGCCCTGTTTTAAAATAGGGATTAGTGAAATCAACCACTTCAGCGCGCTTTTTTGTCACCGTCATATTGCCGATCACTAAATCAAGCTGCCCGGATACAAGCAGGCTCACCCGCGCATCGCCGTAAACGTCAGTAATGCGCAACTCAACGCCAAGTTTTTCCACCAGCAATTTTGCCACCTCATAATCATACCCAACTGGTTCATTACGCTGATCACGCCCCCCCATGGGCATCCCACCAAGAGATATACCCACCTTGATAAACCCACGTTCCTTAATGTCTTCAAGTGTCCCCGCTTGAGCTGACGAAAAGCTAAAAATGGCGACAAACATCAGTATAACTATCTTAGCGGCCTCTATCGGAACGTTAATTTTCCTCATAATGTTCCTTAATGAATCCGTTTAGCAGTCTGACGCCAAAGGCTCGAGAACCAGGGGAGGATTTTGTTGGTGACGCGCTATCCGAATATGCAATGCCCGCGATATCAAGATGGGCCCAGTTTGTTGTTTCGCGCACAAAGGTACCCACAAAAGCAGCACCGGCACTAGCCCCTGGCGCACCGGGACCCGAATTCATCACATCAGCGACATTATTTTCAATAGCTTTAAAATGATTATCATTGAGCGGCAGATGCCAAAGTTCGTCACCGGTTTCCTTACCCATTTCAATAAGTTTTTCCGCTAGCTCATCGTGGCGAGAAAAAAGCGCACCATAATCCGAACCGAGCGCACCACGCGCGGATCCGGTCAACGTCGCCATATCGACCATGAAGGGAGGGTTATAGGTCGTATCACCATAATACATTCCATCCGCCAACACCAATCGTCCTTCCGCATCCGTTGAGCGGATCTGTATGGTTTTACCGGACATGGATTTTACTACATCGCCAGGACGCTGGGCGTTGGCGCCCGGCATATTTTCAGCAAGAGCCGCGATGCCAACAACATTGACCTTTGCTCCGCGTCCAGCAAGAGCATGTATTGTGCCAATAGCGCTTGCCGCTCCCGACATATCAAATTTCATATTCCACATATTGGGCGGATTTTTGAGGCTGATACCGCCAGTGTCGAAGGTAATACCTTTACCAACAACAACAATCGGGGCATCCCCCCTGTTTCCGCCCATATATTCGACGATCATCATGCGCGGTGGCCGTGCACTACCACGACCTACGCCATATATAGCACCCATTCCCAGCTCAAGCATTTCACGTTCATCAATTACTTTAATAGTGACATTATCCATATCTTCGAAATGAGCACTCCATCGTTCAACAAAACTTTGCGGGTAAATCACGTTGGCCGGCTCATTAGAAATATTGCGCGTATACCACATGGCATTGGCGACCGGATCAAGCTCTGCTTGATAAAGTTCTGCTGCGCTTCCACTGTTGTTTCCAACAAAGGTCAAGTTTTCCTGACTTTTATGGCGGTTTTCTGAGGTATAATATTTATCAAAATAATAGCTCCCAAGTTTGGCACCGAATGCGATATTGGCTGCTTCTTCAGCAGAAACATCAAAGATCATCACTGGGGCAGTTTTAAACGCACTCACTGCTTTTTGCAGAGCATTGCCACCAATTTTTTGCCACTTCAGGGCTGTTATCGTCGCACCTTTCTCTCCTAGCCCCACGAGCATAATCTGATCATAATCAGAACCCATTGGGCCAGGGACCAGTTTGGTAGTCATGGTCTTGCCCTTAAAACCGAACCCTTTGATGGCATGTGCCAAACCGCCATTTGTGTCAGCATCAATAGCTGTTCCGAAACTACCAAGCTCACCACCCTCATATACGCCAATAACGATATTGCCGTCACCCGGTGCCTCATCTGTGAAGCTGACAGCCGTCTGAGCCATCACCGAAGCTGAAGCGAGCATGGTAATACCTATAGTGATAAATAAAGCTTTAAATCTATGCAATTTAACCTCCCAACGTGATTATGTTTTTAATTGGAAATCATTGCCCAAGATTATGATAGGGTCAAGCGCTATGTGAGAGTAAGGTCCATATTTGCGCGTAATATTAAACCATCTCACTTTCAATAAGCTCGGGCGTGCTCATACTTGGCTTCCACAGCCAGTATTTTCCGGGCTTTTCGAGGTTATAGGAGACGACCTTATGACCGCCACTGGCATCTATGGCGTGAATCACGAGACCGGCGAGGAAGCCGCCTTTTAAATTTGCGACCTCATCTACGGCGAATTTGACTGCGTCCTCCAATGAGCGGCCCATTTGCATGGCCATGATGATGGAACGCGAAGTACTGCAACGGATCGCCATTTCACCGGTATGAGTACAGGCGGCAGCACCGTATCTGCTATCGGCGTAAAAACCGGCACCAGCAATGGGGCTATCGCCTAATCTACCCGGATATTTCCAGCCCCAGCCGGATGTGCTGGTTGCGGTGTGGATACCTTGGGAAGCGTCCTTACACATGAATACGGTGGTGTCGCGTACTTTCTCAGGGTCTGTGATCGCAGAATTCAGTGGCGCTAGCGGGATATCAGGGAATTTTTCAAATTCTTCCGCGCTCAGCATTTCCTTTAGCTTGGCTTTCCAAACTCTGCCAGAATCCTCAAGTAGAGTTTCGACCTGCGGCAGGCCAATTTCAGCGGCAAGTCGGTCTGCTCCGTCGCCAGTGACCATGACATGATTTAGCTTCTGCATCACAGCGCGGGCAACCTGAGCCGCGTGATAGGTGTGTTTTAAGGCTCCAACTGCGCCCACTTCGCGGGTGGTTCCGTCCATGACGCCACCATCAAATTCCATTACGCCCAGTAAGTTTGGCCAACCACCATAACCGACGCTTCGCACGGTGGGTTCGGCTTCCACCTTGTTGATACCTTCAATCATAGCATCAATGCCGTACATGCCTTCTTTCAAATGGCTTGCGGTTGTTTCGATCCCGGGCCAACCCGTGGCGTTTGAAAGTAATATCATATTATCCTCATTCATATTTGATGATTGTGCCATGGTCCTCTGTGATGTCAATGCATAGCTTGCCAGCGCCGCTGACGAGAGGAGAAATTTTCTTCTATCCATGTGCTTTTCCCATTTTAGCAAGAAATTTAGCAATACGAGGGTCTGCGAGCCCACCATTATCGGCAAAAAACTGATCTTTCGGCAAGTCTGAAAGTATCTGCCCCTCATCAAGAAAGACGATGCGGTCGGAAATTTCACGGGCAAATTCAATTTCGTGTGTAACAGAAATCATTGTAATGCCCTCACCCGAAAGTTTTTTGAGTATATCCAATACTTCTGCTGTCATTTCCGGATCAAGTGAGCTTGTAACCTCATCCAGGAGCAGATAATCCGGGCTCATAGCAAGAGCGCGGCAGATGCCAACACGCTGTTTCTGGCCGCCGGAAAGTTGGGCCGGATAGACACCCGATTTATCCGAAAGGCCAACACTTTTCAGAAGATCAAGCCCTTTTTCATTTGCCGCCACTTTGCTTTCACCGAGCACATGAATGGGTGCGAGTGTGATATTATCCAAAACGTTAAGGTGTGGATAAAGGTCAAATTGTTGAAACACGGTTGAGCATTTCTTGCGTACGTCACGAAGCTGATCTTTATCGCCGACATCAAACCCATCAACAGATATAGTGCCTGATGTAATTTCCTCCAGCCCGTTTATACAGCGCATGAGCGTACTTTTACCAGATCCGCTTCCACCAAGAATTGAGACCACTTCACCGGGCTTAATACAAAGATCAACACCCTTGAGCACTTCAAGGTCGGCGAAGTTTTTATGTAAGGCTTTTATTTCAATCATTATAGTTGGTTTACCGTTCGGTAGGCACTGAATTTTCGTTCGAGCCGCGTGCCAACCATAGCGACAATTTTTGCAAGAATAAAGTAAGTAAGTCCAATGACTGGCCAAACAATGAAAGGTTCAAAAGTTCGCTGATTGATGATATCACCGACCCGGGTAAGGTCAACAACGCCGATCACCGAAATAAGCGAAGTTACCTGTAGCTGATTAATAGCCAGGCTCACCAGCATAGGCATGGCAAGGCTTAGACTTTGAGGGAAAATTATTCGCCGCATGATCTGCGCTTCCGAGAAAGCAAAGCTGCGCGCCGCTTCAAGTTGACGTTTATCAATGGCTTCTATGGATGATATGACAATCACAGCGATGAAGGCTGCCGTATTGCCGCTAAGGGTAATGATCGCCGCTTGGGCCGGGCTCATATCAACGGCGAGCAATGCCGGGACGCCAAAATAAACTAGGAAAAGCTGCACCAGCACCGGTGAATTTTTTAAAAATTCACTGATCACCATCAATAGCTGTGCAAAAACAGGCACACGGTAATAACGAACCAGTCCGATCATACCGCCAAGCAACAAACCAATAAGTGTTGAAACGACAAATATCCACAGCGATACACCAAGCCCCTCAGCCCAGAGCTGCAAATCATAAATACTAAACCCCTCGTCAACATATCCCATTACGCTCCCTCACCCAAATAGCGGTTGAGACGATTATGCCAAAGCGAAATAAGCCCTGATATCGCAAACGTAAGTGCGCCGTAAAACAGCACAAGAAACACATATACTTCAAATGGACGAAAGGTGGTTGAGGCAATAATTTTGCTGGCGCCGGTAAGTTCGTTTAAGGTGATCGCTGAAAGGATCGAGGTTGTCAGGATTAGATTAATAAACACCGAACCCAAAGGCCTTACTGATGTCGTCAGCGCAATAGGAAGAATTACCTTCTGGTATATTTTGAGTTTTGAAAAACCAAAAGAGCGCGCCGCTTCTATAACCCCTTTGTCGACACTCAATATACCCGCGCGAATGGTCTCACCCGCGTAAGCGCCAACAGCAATACTGAGGACAAGACATCCGGTCCAGAACGCATCGATATAAACACCAATTTCAGGCAGTCCGAAATAGCCAAAAAATATCAGCACGATAAACGGTATGTTGCGAAACAGATCGACATAAATGAGCGAGACGGCATTGAGTGCTTTATTGGCTGATACCCGCGCCAGAGCCACCATCAGTCCGATGAAAAAGCTTCCAATAATGGAAATGATACTGACCTGCGCCGTGATGACAAACCCTTCGACAAATGCCGGTAGGTATTCAGCCATAGCGGAGAGATCAAGCATATAAGATCAGTTCATTGCCGCGAGATCGGCCTCAGCAGCAATAAAACCGAATGATCCCCAAGCGTTGGCATTGAGCATTTTTTCAAACATGCCTTTGGCTTTGGCCTCATCACCATTATAATAGTACCAGTTGGCAAGGCCGTAAGCGGTCGCCGCATCAGCACTGTCCTCAAGGTCAATACCTTCAGAAATTTCAGCTTCACTGAGCTCGCCCTTGTAAAAAAGGTCAAGCTTATGATAGGTGTGATTTTCAAGGATGGTCATATCCGCATTGATCTCGTCCAGTACATGTTTGGCCTGATCATGCGTCTCCCCCATGCGGCGGCGGATCATATAGCGCCAATGAGCGATGGATACACGGTTGTCGTCGTTGCGGGCTACGCCATGATCAAGATCATAGACCCTCTTGGCGTTCTCCCAGTCCTGCTTAAGATAGTAAGCAAGACCAAGATGATAATATATGTTACCGTGTAATGTGCTTACAGGAATTCCGGCGGCGTTTGGCGCGCCGTCTTGTTCGACCACATTGCTTTTACCTTTAATAAGAGTTGCCGCCTTTTCAAGATCGGCAATTGCGCGGTCAAATTCACGCACCGTTATATAACGGTGTCCGCGGTGCCGATAAAATTTTGGATCGTTCGGAAAATCAAGAGTTCCTTCAGTGAATATTTTGATGGCTTGGCGAAAATCGCCCGCATAAGCAAGACGGCGTCCATACCAGATCACTCTTTCAGGGTCCATGGGATAATCCATGTACCGATTACGGGTAATCGAAAGGTTTTCAAGAACTGTTTCGTTGGTTGAATCCGGCATATATAGCGGTTCACCGCTCAAAGATACGGCCTCAGCACCTTCTGGCACATCAGGCAATATTTGTGCACTTGCGTTCATAACTGATACTAAAGTGAAAACGGAAATAAAGCTGATTAGGTTTTTACACATTTTAAGGCCCATATTTTATTATAATTGCTGCATCCCTAAGGATTTTCTCAATTTATATGGTTAAACCCCTCTTCTTGTCAATAAAACAAAACAACGGCTGAATTATGTGTAATTCTCTTTTATCCACTTTGTTATTTCATCGGCATTATCGGGGCGTTTAATCAAAAAGCCCTGCGCTTGATCACAATTAAGATCTTTCAGCTTGCTGAGCTGAACCTCTGTTTCCACCCCTTCTGCCATGACATTGAGGTTAAAACTATGGCCGAGCCTGATGACCGCTTCCACAAGTGATAAAGCACTTTCATTATTGTTCATATCTTTAATAAAGGTCTGGTCAATTTTGAGCTTATCCACAGGTAGGCTGCGCAAGTAAGCCAGTGATGAATAGCCGGTGCCAAAATCATCAATAGATAGCATGACACCCATTTCAGACAGTTCATGAAGGACATTTATGATCTCTTCTGTCTGGCTCATGATTACCCCCTCTGTTATTTCCAAATCAAGAAATTCCGGCTCCAAATCGGCCTGTTCAAAGCAATCACGCACGAATTTAGTAAAACCACGTTCATGGAAATGAAACGGTGAAATATTGACGGACATTTTAAGGGGCGGAAGCCCGAGCTGTTGCCAGAGCTTGGCTTGATAGCATGCTTCGGGCAAGAATTGCTCCGTCAGTGGTATGATCTGCTTTGTGTGTTCCGCGAGTGGTATAAAGTCCTCCGGAGAAATCCAACCCTTGTCCGGATGTTGCCACCGTAGTAGCGCCTCCACACCTATAACATTTCCGTTTTTAACATCTATTTGTGGCTGGTAATTAAGCAAAAATTCGCTGTTTTCTATGCTGTCTCGGATATCAAACAGCATGTTTGTTCGCTGCATAATCTCTGAATGCATTCCGGAATTATAGACGATGATATTTTCTTCCTTAGGCAGTTTCGCCTTATTGAACGCGATTTTGGCGTTTCGGTTTAAAATATCTGGTTTATCCGCATGCTCCGGGTAGGTGCTGATACCAACAGAGGTTGTCATGGTTATGGAGTTCCCGGCGATATCAATAGGCTCTTTGATCACTCGCACCAGTTCTTCAGCCAGTTTGACCACGTCCTCGATGTTTCCCTGGTGACTTGTAACAATGTGAAACTCATCATATGCCACATGAGCCAGGTGAGCGTCATCGCCGAGAAAAATTTTACAACGACTTGCAACTTCTGAGACAACCTGATCACCCGCGCTGAGACCTAAAAATTCATAAATCTCATTTAGCGAATTGAGACCGAAATGAATGAGCGCCATAAACTGCGCATCTTTTTCGCCTTCATTATCGGACATATCACGACTAAATTCAATGATGCGGCGCCGGACTTCTTTCTTATGCAGCACTTGATTGGGAAGCCCCGTCAAACTGTCGTGCTGAAGAACATGAATAATATCGTCCGCCCGCGCCTGTTCAAGGGATGTAACGTCCGTGTAATTAAGTACAAGCTGATTGTTACTTATCTTCATGACTTTGCTGTATAAATTTCTCCCATCGGCCAGCACCAGCTTTGCCATCTCATTTCCACCAGTACCCGATAAAATCTCCCTGATATGTGCATCTGCCGCTTGGTTAACATCGATATTATTCTGCCAGGATTGTTTTATTATTTTGCGGATCACATCACGCAAGCTCATACCCCGTTTAAGAAGCCCCGTTGGCAAATTAAAGATATTCTCAAAAGATTTGTTCCAAGATACTAATTTTTGGTTTTTGTCAAACATGGCCGCACCGGCACCAAGATTATCGAGCAGTACCTGAAAACCTTCATAGGATTTTTGGTTTTGCTTTGCGATCTGGACCACCTCATCCATCAAAGATGTGTTATGTGCTTCTAAGTGAAGTGCGCTGACGATCATTTTATGAATTGTATGACCAACAAAGCCTGTTGCACCGCAAAATGCAAGCACACCCACACTCATAATCAGTCCAAATTCATTGGCCGGGTAGTTTAGCAAAAATATTGAAGATAAAAAACCAACTGGAAGCAGGAACGACCAAATGACAATAGGGTGAGCAGCACTACTGATGGATGAAATACTTGCCAGTCCCATCAATAACATAACAATAGCCAAGGTCGTAAATTCGTCTTCAACTAGTTCCGAGGGAATAAAGAGCATCGATCCCCAGACAGCACCTATTGCGAACATCAAAGCACTATATGAATAAAGCCATTTCTTCGGCTTTCTCATCAAAGAGCCTTTTAATGACCTTAGATAAAATAATACCCTGACCAAAAATAAAGCTAGAATTGTGGTGGCCCAGTAATATTGCAGATTTGTTGAAAAACTGCCACTACATACCCAGAAATAGACGATAATGATCGCAACACTCCCAAAGGTATTTGGAAGAATATGGGCAAATAAAATTCTCAATTGATCGTGCAGTATCTGACCCGTTTTTGTACGGTCTTCATTGTCACTTTTAAATTGATCAATCTGGGCTATTTTATGCACTCCTGGATATGATATAATTTAATATTCATTATTTAGCCTTGAGAACGGAGCATTCTAAACAAATAACTCTTGCATAACAACAAGTTATTAAATTATTCAAATCTAAAACATTATGTTGATTATGCTTTCATTGAAATTAGTTTTAAATTATTAATATATGATTACGAAGTTTCATCAGGAAAAATAATGTTAAACCTCCAAGAGCTTACCATCAGCAATATCCAAAAAGAACTGGAAGTCATAAGTCAGGAGATGCTTGTTCTCATTAAAAAATATGATCTATCGGCAACTTCCCAGCTCGATATAATTGACATGGCTCGAAAGAATATTACCGATCAACAGGACTATATTCGTTTCCTGGAACTGTCGCTTGAAGGGCGTATTTACGGTGAAGCGGCTGCCGCAATTGAAAACGCAACTGTTACCGAATGACGCTACTTACCGAGAATTTTTTCAAGACCATCAAAGATCATATTCCAGCCATTGGTGGCACTGTCTTCATACTCAGCATAAATATCATCCATTTCATGGGTAACCAAAACCATACACCCATTCTCTGTCTCTGATATCTCGACGATGACATTTGATGGCATCTCTTCATTCGCTGTCTCAAAATAATAGCTGAACACCAATCTTTGTGGACGGTCGATCTCATGATAAGTTCCAACATGCATCGCCATCTCATCACCGCGCCGCTCGCCAATTCTAAAATGACCACCTTCCCGTGGATCAACCTCGCAAATTTTACTCTCACCTTCTGGTGTGGCAAACAACCAGTTTCCGACATTTGCCGGGTCAACCCAGGCATCAAACACCCGCTCAATCGGCGCATCAAACGCGCGTGATACTTTAACTACAAACGGATTTTCAATCTTTCTACGTTCCACCATTTTCTATTCCCTTTTTTAAATAGTTATCAAGCTGAGAAAGCTGTTCTTCCCAAAACATTCTGTATTTCTCTACCCATTTTGAAGCGTCCTTTAGAGGGGCCCCTTCAAGTTTACAGTGTCGCCACTGAGCTTCCTTGGTCCGTGATATTAAATTAGCTCCCTCTAGTACTTTTAAATGCTTTGAGATGGCCGCCATACTCATTGCGTAAGGTTCCGCTATTTCACCGACTGTGGCCTGACCACGCGCGAGACGTTCAAGTATGCCCCGCCTCGTCGGATCGGCAAGGGCGGCAAAAGTCGAGCTTAGTTGGTCGCTGTCCATCTGTATTAAACCATTTTGTTATTAACCATATGGTTTAATACAGCAATCAAGAGACAGTGTCAATGGATCTTGTCTAAATGTTTTAGAGAATTTCTTTTAGAACAGAACGCGAAATATTTCCACCACAGGCTATAATCGCAACCTTTTTATTGGCCCAACGCTCTTTCTGGCGCAAGTAGCCAGCAACAGCAACACCAACGGATCCCTCGCCAATTGTGTTGGTATCGTCAATGAAGACCCTGACACCTTCAACGATTTCTTCCTCATTGACATCAATATATTCATCAACATAGTCGCGGCAATAATCAAAGGTTATCGTCCCTTCTTCAACACCACCAGCCGTGCCGTCCGAGAGTGTTGGGTCAGAAGGAAGATCAAGTACGCGGCCCGCTGGAATACTGTCCTGCATAACTTTTGAATTGGTCGCCGAACAGGCAATGATTTTTGTCTTCGGCGAAAGGTTTGCAAGCGCAATAGCAATACCGGATATAAGCCCGCCGCCACCAAGCGCAACAAATACCGCGTCAAGATCGCTGACTTCCGAGAAAAGCTCAAAACCGATTGTTCCTTGTCCACCAATAATTTGCACATCGTTATAGGGAGATACAAATGACTTCTCATTATCAACAGCGTATTTTCGCGATGCGATTTCGCCGTTAATGGGATCGCCTTCCGTTTTAATTACCTCAACCCCAAACGAAACTATACCTTGCAATTTCGCCTCTGAAACAGTGGTTGGGACAAAAACGGTGCCGTTGCAGCTGGTATGATTGCACATGTATGAAAAACCAAGTCCATGGTTACCGCTTGAGGCGGTTACAACACCCTTGGCACGGTCTTCTTCAGACATGGACAATATTTTATTGGCAGCGCCCCGTATCTTGAACGAACCTGTCGGGTTCAGGTTTTCCATTTTGTAATACACCTTTGTATTTCCGCCAGAAAGGGACTTGCTTCGTTGCAACGGTGTCGGTTTCAACACACTTTTTATTCGCGCGCTTGCTTTGGCAATTTCGATAAACTGATCCGTACCCTGCACTTTATTCATCGGTTATCCACTTTCCCTGGTGATAATTTTTCATCGTAATTTGTCACGTTATATTTCTTGAGTATGTCTTTGACCTTATCAACATCAATCGCACTCAGGGTTCCGCGGCTACTTGTTACGGTCTCGGCCTTGAGCATGGCGTTATAAACGGATTCCTGTATCGCTTCGACCACTGCCTGGAACAATGGCGATACGGCAGTATTGGTCAGGGTTTTGGATGGGACAGGCTCTCTTGCGCCGCGGTCACGGCGTACATCTTTGTTGGTTGAAAAGGCAATGACATAATCGCCCGAGCTGTTATGAGCCACTGATCCAGTTCGTGCAAGTCCCATCATTGCTCGCTTGGAGAGCCGGTCAAGGTTTCGGGAAAGTATCGGTGCGTCTGTTGCCACGACCATCATCATCGACCCGCCGTCCATGGGCACAATTCCCTGCCGTGCTTCTTCAAGTTGAGTTTTATAGGAATATTGGCCAAGTTCACGGCCCACAGGCGCGCCGTTCATGATCAACTCACCACCAAAGTTAGTTTGAACAAGCACCCCGACCGTATAACCACCAAGACTTTCCGGAAGAACACGGCTGCTGGTGCCAATACCGCCTTTCCAGCCAAAGGCCTGAGTGCCGCGTCCCGCACCGACGGACCCTTCTTCGACCGGGCCAGATTTGGCGGCTTCAAGTGCCGCGACAACATATTCCGCCTTTGCACTATCTGGCGACCACATGTTGTTTACACGGCTGTCGTTGGTTTCGCCGACAACCGGGTTTAGCGTATGCTGCCCTTCATTGGGCTTAGCGAGCATATAATCCTTTAACGCTTCCGCTGCCGTCCATACACAAAGCGTACAGCCAAGAATGATCGGCGTTTCAATTTCACCAAATTCACGTACTTGAGTTTCGCCGATTAGTTTGCCGTAACCATTGCCGGAATGTATCCATGCCGGCACCGGATAACGATACATATCATGATCCGACGGGATAATCGCAGTTATACCAGTTCTTACATCATCGCCGATATTAACCGTATGATGACCGACCCGCACCCCAGCGACATCGGTGATGGCGTTATATTTTCCTGGTGCAATGGTTCCCACCTGAAGCCCGATATCTCGTGCCCGCGGCTTATCATTGTCGGCAATGGCCGAAGACGTGCTTAATAAAACGGCGAGCAGTGCAATAGATCCAATCTTCATCATCATGTCCTTGGTGATTATTTTCACTCAAGCTCGCACGGAAAAAGAAGGAAATCAAGATGAATAATCCTTGCTTATTTTTGCCTCAAGGGTTTACCATGATCCACATCTAACAACGATCAAGATTTAGGGAGACATGCTATGAGCCAGACGAGACGAAATTTTCTGAGAAAAATGGGTGCGAGTGCGGGAATGAGTGCACTATTCATGTCCGGAAGCAGTACTGTGGCCCTTGCCGGTGGTAATGTGCGTGCGCTAGCCGTAGCGGCACAAGGCGCAATGCCCGATGATGAGGTCTTCTGGAACAAAATTCGTGAGGAATTTATCATTGAAAAAGATCTGATCATGATGAATGCCGCCAATATGACACCCACACCAAAAGTGGTTCACGAAACGGTGATCGAGCACACAAGAGATATGGAAATGAACTGCTCATTTCAAAACCGCGGCAAATACGGTGATCTTACGCAAAAATCCCGTGAATATATTGCCGGCTTCCTTGGCGCGGACACCGATGAAATCGGCTTTGTCCGTAACACATCGGAAGCCAATAACACGGTGATCAATGGCCTTGACCTCGGCCCGGACGACGAAGTGCTGATATGGGAT
>CAXBLS010000039.1:0-26593 GCA_963976585.1 uncultured Kordiimonadaceae bacterium | reverse complement strand
ACACGAGCCCGGTGATCATGCCGGCGATGGCGCCTTCCTTGTTCATGCGTTTATAGAAAATACCCATGAGGATGATCGGGAAAAACGTGCTTGCAGCCAGTCCAAAGGCGAAGGCGACAACTTGCGCGACGAAGCCGGGTGGATTGATGCCGAAATATCCGGCAATCAGCACAGCTATGGCCACCGCCATACGGGCAAACATCAATTCCTGCTTGTCCGTGATATTGGGCAGGAGCATTTTTTTGAAAAGATCATGTGCAACCGATGTGGATATGACAAGCAGCAGACCCGCTGCCGTAGATAGTGCCGCCGCAAGGCCGCCCGCAACCACAAGCGCCACCACCCAATTGGGCAGCTGGGCGATTTCGGGGTTGGCGAGGACCATGATATCCTGATCGATATAAAGTTCATTGGTGCTGCCGCCATCGGCGTTTGACAGCAGCCGCTCACCGCTGGCACCGACACCGTCCGTAAAGCTTGGTTTTCCGTCAAAAGCGTTGCCGGCTACATACTGAATTTTGCCGTCATTATTTTTATCGCGCCAGGCGATGAGATCAATCGCTTCCCAGTTTTTAAACCACTGCGGGGTCGTGCTGTAATCAGCTTCGGAAACCGTATCGATGAGGTTTAAACGTGCAAAGGACGCGACCGCAGGAGCGGTTGTGTATAATATAGCAATAAGCACCAGCGCATATCCGGCCGACAGACGTGCGTCGCGCACTTTGGGCACAGTAAAAAAGCGTACAATCACATGGGGAAGTCCGGCGGTGCCAACCATAAGGGCGGCGACGATACAGAACATGTCAAATGTGGATTTGTTACCGGCGGTATATTCGCCGAAGCCAAGCTCGGTTGATAGCCCGTTTAGCTTATCAAGCAGGTAAACCCCCTGATCACCGACCAGTTCAGAGCCGAAGCCAAGTTGCGGGACCGGGTTGCCTGTCATTAAAATTGAAATAAAGATTGCTGGTACCATAAAGGCGAAGATCAACACGCAATACTGGGCAACCTGAGTATAGGTAATGCCCTTCATTCCTCCGAGTACGGCATAGAAGAAAACGATCGACATACCAATGAGTACACCCGCAGTGATGTCAACTTCGAGAAAGCGAGAAAAGACGATACCGACGCCGCGCATTTGCCCGGCCACATAAGTGAAGGATACAAAAAGTGCGCATATCACCGCCACGGTGCGCGCCGCATTGGAATAATAACGGTCGCCAACAAAGTCGGGGACGGTGAATTGGCCAAATTTGCGCAGGTAAGGTGCGAGGAGAAGCGCCAGCAGCACATAACCCCCGGTCCAGCCCATCAGATACATGGCCCCGTCCCGACCCATAAATGATATAAGCCCAGCCATGGAAATAAAGCTGGCCGCACTCATCCAGTCGGCGGCGGTTGCCATACCGTTGGCAAGTGGGTGGACATGATGACCAGCCACATAGAAATCATCGGTGGTTCCGGCCTTGGCCCAGATGGCGATACCGATATAAAGCGCGAATGTGGCACCGACAAAAATATAGGTGAGCATTTGAATATCCATATCACTGCTCCCCTTTTTCTAAATCTTCAGCGGGAATATCGTCGTCAGATTCTTCGACGCCATATTTTTTATCAAGCGTATTCATCTTGGCCACATAAACAAAAATCAAAGCCACAAACACATAGATTGCGCCCTGCTGCGCCATCCAGAACCCAAACGGAAATCCAAAAAACTGAAACTGGTTGAGGTAATCAACAAATAATATCCCCATGCCATAAGACGCAATGAACCAAATAGCGAGCAGCTTTAGTACCAACCCGACATTTTCTTTCCAATATGCTTTCGCATCACCCATTTTTCATTTCCTGTTTGTTGCTCATTTTCGATTTGTGGTCAGTTCAAGGGCCATATAAACATGCCCGCCCCGAACTGTGGCGCTGACTTTTCGAATGTCACGAATATCGATTAGCGGATCGCCGTCAATGATCGCCATATCCGCAAGCTTGCCCACCTCCAGCGTGCCGAGGTCCTTTTCAACACCAATATTTTTTGCCACATTGATGGTCGAGGTGCGAATTGCTTCGGCTGGCGTTAATCCAGCTTCAACAAACATGATGATCTCGAAATGCTGGGCGATGCCGTAAGGTATAAACGGGCTATCTGTGCCCGCAGCAAAATTGGCACCGTTATCATGCAGTGTCTTTATGGTATTGCGGATTGCTGGGTTTTGCTTTATTTCGGCCATTGCATAGCTGGCATTACCCGCAAGCGCCTGACCTTCGCGCAGAATTTCATCGAGAAAAGTGCGGTATTTAATATCACTGACATATTCGGGATTTTGTTTCAGATACTTGTGATATCCACCGTCAAGCACCGATGTCGGTGTGATAAACAGTCCCGATCCGCTGAGGATATTGACCACATCTTCGTAGCTATGCGCCATATGGGAAAATTTTGGTGAGTAGCCGCGACGACTGGTGGCAGCAATATGTTCAACGCTGTCCATACTATTTTGGACTGCCGGCGCAATTTCGTGGCTGGAAAGTGGAATGCCCATACGGTGAGCTTCGCCAATTAAAATTTGCTGAAACTCATCAGGCAGACGCACGTATGATTTGATCATATCATAATCAAGTTCTTCCGCCCGTTTTAATTCATGACGCAGCGCCCGCTCGTTAAGGGCATTATAGCTTTGACCGTAGTAAATCCGCTGTCCGCCGGTGAGCCAACCGGCATAAAACATCCGTGGTCCCCTTGACGCTCCCGCTTCCCAGGTTTCTTTGCGCATCAGCGATTTATAAGGATTGCTTCCCGGATCGCGCACGCTGGTAATCCCGTATGCAAGCCAGTTACGACCAAGTTTTTCACCAAGCAGCTCAGTCTGGTGACTATGTCCGGCCATCAGTCCGGGGATCATGGTGCTTGATGAATAATCAACAAATTCGCCGATCACCGGATCCTGTCCGTGAGGTGCGATTTTTGCAATGCGGCCACCGACAATAAACACATCGATATTTTCACGGTAGTTATCCGCAACACCGTCGAAGAATTTTTCAACATGAATGGTTTTATCGCTGGCAACATTTCTGTTCCAAGTGACGTTAAAGCCGTGATTTTCCACCTCACCGTTCATGACGTTGCATGATTTAAGTGAACGACCCGATAGATAAAAAACCCGCTGTGATCCCCTCGCCCAGCGCGGCATATGCGCAGTATCAAGGCATTTTGGCTCCATGGCACCAGTAATGGTACCAGTGGTATCGACAAAAGCAACGCGAATTTCCCCTTCGGAAATATATGCCATCTTACCACCGTCATAGGAAATGACCGGTCCGCTACCGTCACGGGTACTTAAGCCCACACCGCCAGGCATATCAAGCAATTTTGAACGCCCACTTTCCACATTATACTGGCGCAGCGCATGCATTCCTTCGCGAAAGCGCGACGTGGCCGGATCGACCACGGCCATGATCACATGCTCACCATCCACAGACCATGTGGGTCTGCCCGGTGTAAATACATTCTCATCGATCGTACGGGTATTGCCATACTCAACATCGATCACTTTTAGGTCAGCCCGTCCCCATGTGGCCGAAACACTATGGTTGGATAGATAAGCGATAAAGTTGCCATCACGCGACCAGCTAAGTCTGTATTCGCGGTTCTTGTCATTGGTAATGCGGCGTTCTTTACCTGTGGTTGCTTCGCGGACCCAAATATCCATCTGGCCGTCTTTTTCATCCACGTAGGCGATATAGTTTCCGTCCCGTGACCATGTAGGATCATTGATCTGACCGCCCCCATTTTCTATATTCTCAGCCATGTTGTCGCCGTGCTGAAGCCACATATCGCCAAGGGCGGAAAACACTATGTCATTATTTTTCGATGAGACATCCATGCTGCCAATACCGCGCACCTGCTGAGAATTCACCGTATCAAATTCACGGACTTTTTTTGTGTAGTTCGGCGTTACCGCTTCGATTGAAGCGCTGAAGGTCACAGGTTCCGCATCACCAACATCAACATAAATGCGCCTGCGTGCGTTTCTCTGCTTAACCTCGCGGTATTTAATCTGTCCGTCGGCAGTATAATAGATGCCTTTCTTGCTCCAGCTCGGCCTAAACGGAAATACATCGCCTGCGTCCAACACAAATTCATTTTTTTGCGCCTCCAGATTATAAACATCTGTCACGTAGCTCAATTTTGATGCATTGGCACATTGGGTAATATAGCTAAATCCTTCGCTGTTATTGGCCCAGGTCGGCCGCATATACACATCACTTTCCGATTTCATGACGGTCATTTCTGCCGGCTCATCGTCGTCATAATCAATCATGATAATTTCAGAATATTGACGTTTTATTTCACGGGTGAATATAAGCCGCTCCCCGTCTGGCGATTTATGAGGATATCCCGCATCATCCGGGTGGCTAGTGAGCTTGACCTCGCGGCCACTATCCAGATCGATTTCCCAGATATCATAACTACCGTCGCGGTCTGATGCATAAACGATGCTTTCGCCGTCTGCGTTCCAGGATGGCTCCCGATCATCATAAGCACCCGATGTGATCTGCGTCAGACCAGATCCGTCAACATTTATGCTCCATATGTGGAAGTAACCTTGATAAAATCCCTGGAAGGCGATTTTTTTTCCGTCCGGTGAAAAGCTTGGCTCGCGCACTTCCGGCTGCTGTCCGGATGTCAGCGCCCGCGCTGTGCCGCCCACGGTAGGAACGGTCCACATTATCCCTTGTAAATCCATAGCGAGCATCTGACCGTCCGGTGACAGGCTGATACCGAAATTTGTTCCTTCGCTAAAGGTGATTTCATTTGCTGTGGATGTCCCCCACGCCACAAAAAATATGCATAACGCAGTAAAATATACTCTCACGACCATTCCCTTATTCTATTTTTATATTTTGCTTGTTGTTCCCGGTTCTTACTTTTTCAGAAAAATCCATCGCTGTAAATAGTTTAGTTGCTTCTTGAAATTCTCGGCACGTCTTGTAATCTCGCTATAAATTATGGAATAAATATGTATACCCTTGAAACCGAACGGCTAATACTGCGCCCTTTTGATAAAGATGATATCGCCTTTCTTGACTATCTGCATAGCGATGCGGAAGTCACCCGCTACACGTCGGGCAGAACACGCAGTCACGCGGAAAATGTCGCTTATATCATTACGATGCTTGATCTTTACACCCGGGACATTGGCCATTTGTTGGTGCTGCGAAAATCAGATAATATGCCCGTCGGGCGCTGTGGGTTGTTTACATTTTACGGCATCAATGACGGTGAGCGGGACTGGTATTACTTTACCGGCCCGCAGAGCGTCAGAAAACCAGGTGAAATTTTCGAACTTATCGAACTTGGTTATTCTTTCGCCCGTGACTATTGGGGGCAAGGATATGCCACTGAAGCGGCCACGGTGGTACGCGATTACGCCTTTGAGCATTTGGGATACGAAAGTCTGTCGTCATTAGTGATCAAAGAAAACACCGCATCTATTCGGGTTGCACAAAAAATGGGTGCGGATAAAGCCATCAACTGTATGCTCAATGAGCGTCCTGCATTAAATTTAATTCAAAAAAAGACAAGTTAAGCATTATGGATAATATAAAAGCACTCTTAAAAATTATGGAAACATTGCGCGATCCAAAAGACGGCTGCGCCTGGGATGTGGAGCAAACCTTTAAAACCATCGCCCCCTACACCATCGAAGAAGCTTACGAAGTCGCCGAAGCGGTTGAGCAAGATGATATGGGCGGCCTTAAGGATGAGCTTGGTGATCTGCTGTTTCAGGTGGTCTTCCACGCCCGCATGGCCGAAGAAGCCGGACATTTTGATTTTTCTGATGTGGTGGATGCCATCGCCGATAAAATGGTCCGCCGCCATCCCCATGTATTTGCAGATGATAATTTCAGAACCGCCGAAGAACAGACCGTCGCTTGGGAAGAACAGAAAGCAGCCGAGCGCGCCGCCAAGAAACAAAAAAGTGTCCTCGACGGCGTCACTGTCGGTCTTCCGGCTCTGACCCGCGCCGTCAAACTGCAAAAACGCGCTTCCCGCGTTGGCTTTGACTGGCCAGAGACATCACAGGTGATTGATAAACTACAGGAAGAAATGCTTGAGCTTTCCGAAGAATTGGTCGCTAATCAACAAAACCAAGCCAAAATAGAAGAAGAATTCGGCGACATGATGTTCGTCTACGCCAATCTGGCCAGACACTTAAAAATAGACCCCGAAGAAGCCCTCCGCGCCGCCAACACAAAGTTCACAAATCGTTTTAATAAAATAGAACAGCATATTGATAAAGAAAATAATTCAATCGATCAATATTCACTTGAAGAGCTGGAAAAACTTTGGGTTAAGGCGAAGGAAGAAGAACGGCCATAACCACCATAAATTGTAACACTGCATCAAAAAAAGCGCGGAGCAATAGCCCCGCGCTTAAATTATTATACTCCCACAGATATTAAGGCAGATCAGCACCCCTCACCCATGGTGCACCAGCAGCATCTAGTGCCGCTTCGAAGGCTGGAACTGTTGTTCCGGTCACCGTCGCGAGCCGTGCTTTAACGCCTGCGAAAGCGTCCATGGCGTAACCGAGCTGTTCCGTGCTTTGCTTGGTTGGGCCGTAGGTGGTGGAGCCGCTTCTGGCCGCGTAGTTGACGCGACTTGATATGGTCGCGGGTCTTGCGCCCTTGCCGGCGCGGGACGCTTCACCATTGATCGCAGTTCTTAATGACTGAAGCTCTGCGCGAAGGGCATTGTACTGCCCTTCAAGGGCCGCCCCACCGCTTGCACGGTCCATGGCTATCTTATAAAGATCAAGCTTATCCGTGAGATCAGCAATGGTTGTATTCGCCGCAGCCACAGCCGCCTGCGCATCCGCAACCTGTTTCTGGAAGGCATTGGCCCCAGCAGGGGTTGCCCCCGGCAGTGCGGGTTCAAGAATGCTGACCACGTCAAAGCTTACCGGTCCAGCAAGTTCGTTGCTCACCCCATCCACACGGGCATTCAGCGTCGCCGTGTAACTGCCCGGTACTGCGTAGGCACCAGACGGTCTGTCCGGATTAGCGCCGCTCTGTTCAGATGTAATCGCCACTTGCGGCGCATGACGCAGGTTCCATGTGACCCGGTTCACGCCTTTTTTATTATCTGCGGTCACATTCCGAACCACATTCCCGGCGCTGTCCTTAACGGTGACATACACTTCCGGTTTTGCCTCGCTATTTTCAGCTTCGAGCACTGAAAAAGCCGGAAAGCTCACGCCTTCACCATTTTCGACCAACTCTTTATCCGCTTCAACGCGTCTATCCTTGGCTGTTTTAAGCACGTCTTTCAGATAATATGTGAAGGTCGTGCCAAATGGCGGATTATCCGCCACCCACTGTTCGTCGCCTTGACTGTCACTATGCAGAGTATCTTGGCGGTACCATGGTGTTTTGGCATTTGCAAAGAATTGCGCAGCCGCTTCGAGGGTATCGGCATTAAGACTGCGAAGAGCACTATAATCATCAAGAATATAAATACCGCGACCGAAACTACCGGCAACAAGGTCATTTTCACGGCGCTGTATTCTTACGTCACGGATGGAAATGGTTGGCATACCTCCGCTGAGTTCGACCCATTGTTCGCCGCCATCGACAGTGAAGTAAAGACCAAATTCGGTACCAAGGAACATCAAATCCTTATTGACATGATCCTGAGTTATACGCCAAACCAGCGTTTTTTCCGGCAAGCCACCAGTGATCATTTCCCATGATCCACCGCGGTTGGTACTTTTAATCAAATAAGGTGCGTAGTCGCCTTCCTTATGATTATCGAGGGCCGCATAAACCGTGTCGGCATCAAAACGATCCGCGCGGATATCATTGACATATGAATTTGCAGGCACGCCGCGAATATCCGCGATTTCAATACGGGTCCAGTTTTCACCGCCGTCCGAAGTCACCTGAATAAGGCCGTCATCGGTGCCCACATAAAGGATATTTTCATCAACGGGGCTTTCGGCCACATTGGCAATAGTGTGGAAATTTGACATAGCGCCAAGGTCCCATCCTGCTTCTGGCCCCCATGTTCTATCCATCATTGGATAAGTAAGGCGATTGCCATTTTTGGTAAGATCGTCGGATATCGCCGTCCAACTATCACCACGGTCATCGGAACGCCATAAGCGCTGCGATGCGTGATAAAGACGCTTTGGATCATGATGAGAAACATTAATAGGCGCGTCCCAGTTAAAGCGTTCTGCCGGATCACCGGGCTTGCCTTGCGGTTGCACGTTAACATTTTCACGCAGTTTTGCGTCATGACGCATAAGACCGCCCTGCTGCATTTGCGAATACATGATATCCGGGTTTCCCGGTTCCGTGGCCGGTTGATGACCGTCAGCACCCATAGTTAGGTACCAATCGGAATTTTTTATACCGTCCGCGCGCATTGTGCGGCTCGGCCCGCCTTGGGTCGAATTATCCTGAGTGCCACCAAACACATTATAAAATGGCAGCGCATCATCCATCGCCACCTTATAAAACTGAGCGACAGAAATTCCCTGCATAAAGCGCCAGGTTCCCATGTCATCGCGGCTTTCATAGACGCCACCGTCTGATCCTACGAGGATAAAATCCTTATCAGTCGGATGAAATGCAAAGGCATGATCATCCACATGGCGGTTATGGATGTTCACATCGGTCCATGTCTTACCGTCATCGTCACTAAAGTAACTTTGGGCATTGGCCATATATATGCGGCCATATGTGTGTGGATCCGCAAAAATTTCCTGATAATAATGTGGTCCGGTTCCGCCCGATATCTGATCAGACATCTTTGTCCAGCTCGCCCCTTTATCAGTTGAGCGCCAGAAACCGCCTTTTCTCTCATCAAGTTCAATCACCGCATAGACCACATTTGGGTCGATCGGTGAAACAGTAAGCCCTATTTTACCCATATTCCCTTTTGGCAGACCTTCGGTCATTTTGGTCCATGTTTCACCACCGTCATCGGACGTGTAAAGCGCTGATCCCGGCCCCGTATCCATAAGCGCGGCAATGGTACGCTGACGTTGCCACGCGGCCGCGTAAAGCTTGTCTGGGTTGCTTGGATCAGCAACCAGCGAACCAACACCGGTCCATTCATCAATTTCAAGCACATTGCGCCAGGTTTCGCCGCCATCGGTGGTCTTAAACACACCACGTTCACCACCTTTTGACCAAAGCGGTCCTTGTGCGGACACCCAAACAGTGTTGCTATCATTTGGGTGAATGATGATATCACCGACATGCTCGGATCCGGCAAGACCCATATTTTTCCAGCTCTTGCCACCATTTTCAGATTTATAAACACCATCACCAAAAGCAATATGGCGGCCACCGTTATTTTCACCTGTTCCAACCCAGATGATATTTGAATTGCCTGGATCAATGGTCACATCACCGATTGAATAGACATCCTGATCTTCAAAGACTGGGTCCCATGTTGTCCCGGCATTTTCAGTTTTCCAGACACCACCGGATGCGATCGCAACATACCAGATGTTAGGATCTTGTTGATCAACAGCAATATCCGCGACCCTGCCCGACATATAAGCAGGGCCGATTGCCCGTACCTGAAGTCCTTCAAAGGTTGACGCAGACATTAAATCGTCATCCCCATCCTGCGCCGCAGTACCAAAGGGAATAGTCACCGATAGGGCCAGCGCAATTAAAAATGATTTTTTCATAACTTCCTCCAATATTTTTATTTTTCGTTGGCGGTAGGTTGCACTATTTTTTGAGGAAAGACAAGGCCACGGGGTCGGATTTTATGAGGGAAACAAGGTCTCTTTTATACCTTTCCAGATATCTTTATTGGCAGCACAAAGTAGCCCAGTACCGTCATTTCGTGACGAATACTCGCCACCATCAAGCGTGCGCACATAACCGCCTGCTTCACTATATAGTAGAGTACCCGGAAGATGGTCCCAGAGCAGCGTTCGGTGATAGACAGAAAAATCCTTCTTTCCGGTTAGCAGACTGACATAGTCGTAGCCAGCGCAGTATGCGGGTCGGTTTTCTTTGAATATCTTAAGGTTTTTCTGGGCCATGGCCCTATGTGCTTCGGGCATGCGGTTGATGTGGGCGGCACCCGTCATTTCACATAATTTGGTAATAGGGGGGCTTAGTGTGCATTTTTCACCGTTTAAAAAAGTCCCGCTCCCCTTCTCGGCCACCGCCAATGTTTCAAAGACAGGCAAATAAATCCAGCTCGCCGCCACTTTCCCAAATTGCAGCGCCACGGCCATAACGGCGAAGCGATCATTTCCTTTAATATAATTGTTGGTGCCATCGATAGGATCAATTAAAAAGCCACAATCCGCCGAGAGCAACTCCACGAGCCGCATGGGATTTTTGGCAATATCCTCTTCGCCAGTGACAATTGCGCTTGGGTAAAGTTCCTGAAGTCCGCGTGTCAGGGCAAACTCTGCCGCCAGATCGGCCGTGGTAACAAATTCACCAGGTTCTTTAAATATGACCTCATCTTCTTTCAGATTTCGAAAACGCGGTGCGACTTCCTCGTCAGCAACTTTTTTGATTAGAGCGCTTATTTCATCAGTCTTCATCAAGCTTTCCCATTTTGGAAAGCTGCCCGATTGCTGCCTGATCAAGACGCACGGTAATTTCTGTGCCCTCTTCACTATCGGTGCGTGAAAGCACTTCGCCGTACTTATAAAAAAGTGCTATGTCCGCGCCTTTCCCGTGACTAAAAGTCAAAGTGTATGTTTTCTTATCCTTTGCGAGCACCCTATCCAGCTGCTGGAGAAGCGCGTCGCACCCTTCACCGGAAACTGCCGAAACAAGTGCCACATTATCCTGACGCGTCGCGGCATTTTCCACCACATCGCGCTGCTCTGAGTCCAGCAAGTCGATTTTATTCCAGACTTCAAAAATATTTTGAGCGTCGTTATCAAAAACATCCAGTGATTTCAAAATATCTTCAACGTCCTTTTTCTGTGCTTCGGTTTCCGGATGCGAAATATCACGAATATGTAAAATAATATCTGCTTCGGTCACCTCTTCCAGCGTGGCCCTGAATGCCGCAACCAGATGGGTGGGCAGGTCCGATATAAAACCAACGGTGTCAGAAAATATAGCCTTGTTTCCGTTTGGCATATCCACATTGCGCATGGTCGGATCAAGCGTGGCAAACAAAAGGTCCTCCGCCATGACATTTGCACGGGTGAGCTTATTAAAAAGCGTTGATTTTCCGGCATTGGTATATCCAACCATGGCGATAATCGGAAATGGTACCTTGCGGCGGCTATCGCGGTGAAGCTCGCGGGTACGGATCACTGAATCTAACTGCTTTTTAATCTTGCCGATGCGTTCATCAATTTGGCGGCGGTCACTCTCAATCTGACTTTCACCGGGGCCACCCATAAAACCAAAACCACCGCGTTGACGCTCTAAATGGGTCCATGAACGAACAAGGCGACTTTTTTGATAACTTAGGTGAGCCAGCTCAACCTGCATCACCCCTTCTTTGGTTTGCGCACGCTCGCCAAAAATCTCAAGGATCAAACCCGTGCGATCAATAACCTTTACCTTAAGCTCACGCTCAAGATTTCGTTGTTGACCTGGGCTAAGTTCGCAATCGGCGACCACAAGCTCTATATTCTGGCCATGAATGTAAGCGGAAAGTTCCTCAAGCTTACCTTTTCCAAGATAGGTTGCTGGGCGGATTTTATTAAGCGAGATCACTTCGGCCATGACAATATCAAGCTCAAGCGCCGCAGAAAGCGATACTGCCTCAGCCAAGCGATCATCGGCATTTCTGTAATAGTTCGAAATTTGATTATTATGGGTTAGATTTGGATGAAACACAATCGTGCGCGCGCCAGATGCATGCGACGCATGCTCCTCGCCGTCACCGTGGTCATTCCACACACTACTGATTGTCTTTTTACGAAATTCTAGAGAATTCTTTACGCCATGATTGGTCATGAGTGAGGAAGATTACTCCTCATCAACATTCTCATCTTCGCCTGCATCAAATAAGTTAATTGTGCCACCTGGCATAATTGTTGATATGGCATGTTTATAAACAAGCTGCACGTTGGCATCACGGCGCAGCAAAATACAAAAATTATCGAACCAGGTGATAATACCCTGTAATTTCACACCGTTGACCAGAAAAACTGTAATCGGCGTTTTGTTTTTACGTACATGGTTTAAAAAGGCATCTTGTAAATTGTGCATTTTTTCAGACATTTTATTATTCCATTTTTTATTATTATTTCAGCCTTAATACAGTATAAACCTGAACACTATTGCAATTGATTGTGAGTACAGTGTACCACATCGCTCTTTGTTTTTAAACACAGAAGATTACAACATGCGCAGCGTTCGTTAATATTTTATTAATATTTTAATTCTTTCGAAAGGACGGGGATAAAAAGATCAAAAGAGCGATAATTTCAAGGCGCCCAAGGATCATTATAACCGACGTGAGCCATTTGGCAGCATAGGTCATGCCACCGTATCCGAGAAAATCCTGAGCGATAAGCCCGGTCATTGCCCCTGCGCTGAATAGATTAGCAAGCGTAAGACCAAGGCCAACCTCCATATCATAACCAAGCATGCCATATAAAATTGAAAATAGGGCGATAGACGAAAGATATAAAAACAACAATGTCCAGATACTCATTAATATGGAACTGGTGACGCTGATGTCATTCACCCTCATCGGTACAATGCCGTGAGGATGCGCAAGTCGGCTTATTTCACTATCAGCCTGCCGGAACAAGACTTTTAAACGCATAATTTTAAAACCGCCCGCGCTTGATCCCATAGATCCCCCGATACACAGCAATATGACACAAACAATGACCACACTCAGCGGCATTAAGCTCGCACCATCCGGCAGGAAGCCTGTGGTACTCATCGCAGAAGCAGCTGTAAAAATTGAAACCCCCATCTTCTTTAATATGGAAGCACTTTCCATTCCCGCTGATCCATTGATGGACGCGAAAATAACCAACGCTCCTATCAAAACCAATAAAATTAAATATTTCACTTCCCGATCATTTTGGTAGACCCGTAATTTGCGCCCAGCAAAGAATGACCAATGATAGGTTAGGTTTGTTGCTGCAATGATCATAAATGGAACCAAAATAAATTCACTCATATTGCTAAAACTGTTTACACCAAAATTAGCGTGGTTTGTAAAACCACCGCTAGAGAGTGTTGCCATTGATGTTGACATGGCATCAAAAAAGCTCATACCACTAAATCGAAGAAGGATCAGGCACAATACTGTTAGCCCTACATAGATCATAGAAAGCGGTTTAAGCGCAGTTTTTATCCTCGATAAAAATCCCTCGCGCTCACCATGTGGAAGTGTGCTTCTGAAGAGCTCCGCGCCACCTATTGCGCTCAAAGGAACGATAGAGACTGCTAATACAAATATATAAATACCGCCCAGCCATTGAAGCAGTGCGCGCCAGAATAATATTGTTTTTGGTGCCAAAGAAGAGTTGGCAAGCAAGGTTGACCCCGACGTAGTAAAGGCGGAGGCTGCTTCAAAATAAGCGTCCGTAAATTTTGTAAGCTCCCCGGAAACCATAAACGGCATCGAAGCAAAAACCGGGATAAGCACCCAGGAAAACACTAAGAATGTTGTGATATCGTAACGGCTTGGCTTCTCTGGCAAATCAGGAAAGGCAAAATAAAAGCCCATACCGATAAAAATGGTCAGCATCGAACAAATTGAAAATGGCAGGATCAAATAATTTTCATCAAAGGCCAGCGATACCAGTATGGGCACAAGTTCGCTAATTCCCAAAAAAATGAGAATATACCCGATGATATGTCCGACTTTTGTAATCATTTGCTGTTTGTTTTAACTTTGGCTGTTTTAAACGTGAGACTTAAAAATATTCCAGACGAACAGAAAATAACTCCTCGACCTTCTTGATCATATCGGCCGCTGTAAAAACGATGACCGTATCTCCGGATTTAATGATCGTCCCGCCTTTGGGAACAATAATATTGTCACCCTGGATAACCGACCCTATTATTATACCTGCTGGCAGCTTCACCTCCCGAAGTGGTTTACCCACGAGCGGTGACGCATCAACGGCCACGGCCTCAATTACTTCAGCTTCACCACCAGCTAGACTTTGAAGCGAACTGATACGCCCGCGCCTCATATGCTGCAAGATACTGGAAACTGTTGTTTGTCTCGGGTCAACGAAAGCATCAATACCCACGGAACTAGTCAAATCACCAAAGGAGTGATCATTAATAAGCGTAATAGCACTTTTGCAACCCATTTGTTTAGCGAGTAGCGCCGACAGGATATTGACCTTGTCATCGTTGGTTACCGAGATAATCGATTGGGTGCCCTGTATATTGGCTTCTTTAAGGATCTCCATGTCAAGCGCATCTCCGTGCAGTACGACAGCTTTAGAGACTTTTTCAGCCACTTTAATAGCACGCGCCTCGTCCCGCTCAATGATCTTAACTTTAAACTTATGTTCGGCCTCAACCAACTGCTCACTAAGAAATTGCCCAACATTACCACCACCAACGATAACGACGTTCTTCACTTCTTCCTCTTCATGACCAAAGACATTTAATGCCCTATTTACATGGGATTTTTCAGAAGCCATATATATGTTATCACCAACTAAGAGATGATCATTACCAGAGGGAACTATCAGTTTTCCGTTTCTTAGAATACCGCATACCACGATGTTTAGATCGGGGAATAATTCAGTTAACTGGCGCAGCGGTGTATCGACCACTGGGCAGTCTTCCTCCAGTTTAACCCCTACAAGCCAAACACGGTCATTTGCAAAACGGATCATGTCCGTTGCACCGGGAACTTCAAGTCTGTTGATAGCCGCTTTGGCCACCTCTATTTCCGGTGAAATAATCACATCAATGGGCATATGGTCGCGGCTAAAAAGTGCCCGCCACTGTGGGTTGAGGTAATTTTGCGCTCTGATACGGGCAATTTTTGTCGGCACATTAAAAAGAGAATGCGCAACTTGACACGCAACGATGTTAACCTCATCAAAAAGAGTTACTGCAATAATCATGTCCGCATCTTCTGCCCCGGCACTTTCGAGAAGATCTGGATATGATGCGTATCCGACAAGCGCATGAACATCAAGAGAATTTCGAACCTTATTGATCAGTTCTTCCGAGCGATCAATAACGGTGACATCATTTTGCTCATGGGCCAGATGACGGGCTATATTAAAGCCAACCTGCCCGGCACCACAGACGATAACTTTCATTTATAATTTCCCTCGCCGCTACTATTGTTCTTATATCGCATTTATCTTTTTTCCGGGCTGTTAATTCCCAGTCCCTTTAATTTTCGGTGAAGTGCTGAGCGCTCCATACCAACAAATTCAGCTGTTTTGGAAATATTACCCTGAAAACGCTGAATTTGCACATTGAGATATTCTCTCTCAAAAGTCTCCCTCGCTTCACGAAGTGGTAGTGTCATAATTTCCGTGTTTGAATTGGGTCTTATAATTTCGCTGTCTGCCATAATCTCGACGGGTAACATATCAATGCTGATCATATCCTCATCACCCGAGAGGATCATCATCCGCTCCACGGTATTTTTGAGTTGCCGCACGTTGCCTGGCCAGTCATGTGCTTGCAGTGCCGACAATGACTCCTCATCAATATCCATCGACGGACGCCCGGTTGCGCTGGTAAAACCCACCATCATTTGCTTAATGAGAAGCGGTATATCCTCTCTGCGTTGCGTGAGCGACGGCACCTGTACTGGAACCACATTAAGCCTGTGATATAAATCTTCACGAAACCTTCCCGCATCTATTTCCTGACGCAGGTTACGACTGGTGGCACTGACCACACGGACATTAACCTGAACCCTAAGATCACCACCTACCCGCTCAAAGGTCTGATCAGTGAGGATACGTAGAATTTTGGCTTGCGTTGTTTGTGGCATATCAGCCACTTCATCAAAAAACAGCGTACCGCCGTGGGCCTTTTCAAACACACCTGTTTTTACGACCACCCCATCCTCTTCAACACCAAAAAGTTCCCGTTCCATCGTCTCTGGCGACATACTGGCGGCATTTACAACAATAAAAGCTCCATTTGCCCGCTTGGAATGGCGGTGAATAAGTCGTGCTACAAGTTCTTTACCGGTCCCCGAAGCCCCCGAAATCAATACGCGACTGCCACTGGGGGCAACTTTACTGATCGTGTTTCTGACCAGACTGATGGCCGATGATGTACCGGTTAGTTTAGATTCGTGGCCAACCTTTTCTTTGAGTTCTATATTTTCCCGCCGCAATCGGTCTACTTCCGTTGCCCTTTCCACGAGGATAAGAAGTTTTTCTGTCTCAAAGGGCTTGCTGATATAATCATAGGCACCATTTTTGATGGCGGTCACTGCGGTTTCAATATTACCATGGCCGCTTATGATAATTACTGGCAAGTCTTTATGTTTTTTCTTGACCTCAGCAAGGATTTCCAGACCATCAAGCCTACTCCCCTTAAGCCAGATATCAAGAATTAGCAACGACGGCCTGCGCGCGTCAATTTCTGCCAGCGCACTATCACTGTCGCCCGCAACACGGGTATCATACCCTTCATCATTCAAAATGCCGGAAATGAGCTCCCTGATGTCGGCTTCATCATCAACAACCAGAATATCAAGCGCCATGTACAATCCTCAACTTACTTTCTACTTTTTCTTCTTTTGTCTGTTGATCATGACCTTCGCTCTTAGAGCCTTCTTTTTTGAAGATCAGCGTAACGCTTGCGCCCTCACCCTTATTATTTTCAAGGCTTACGTCACCGCCGTGATCTTTCATGATTTTTTTGACAATCGCCAGACCTAGTCCGGTCCCCTTAGAGCGCGTCGTTACATACGGTTCAGTTAGCGTGTGGATCATATCTTCCGGTAGACCCTTACCGTTATCAGAAACTATAATGAGAACTTGTTTGTCGTCATCAGTGAGCCTTATATCAATGCTGGCATCTTTTTGATTACTGAGGGCTTCGGACGCATTTTTAATTATATTGGTAAAAGCCTGACCGATCTGACCACTGTCACATTCTATCTCGACAGGATGATCGGGAAAATCCGTGGTTATCTTGATGTCATAGCTACCAATGTCCATCATAAATGTCGCCTGTTTGGCAAGCTGTACCAGATCTTCCGGATGCATTATAGGACTTGGCATTCTCGCAAATGAAGAGAACTCATCAACCATCTGCCTCAAATCGCGCACTTGCCTGACGATGGTATCAGTACATTGGACAAATATTTCTGGATCACTGGTTATTTCTTTGAGATATTTTCTCTTAAGCCGTTCCGCCGATAGCTGAATCGGTGTCAGCGGGTTTTTAATTTCATGGGCAATGCGCCGTGCGACATCTGCCCACGCAGCAGTCCGTTCAGCGGCAACCTGCTCGGTAATATCATCAAAGCTGATGACAAAGCCTTCTGCACGGCGTCCTTTAAGCTCAGTGGTAATACGCACAAGAAGATTTAAATTACTCTCACCACGCTTTAGAACAATCTGTGCTTCTACGCCTTGATTTTTTGCCTTCTGAACTTTCTCAAACAACTCTGAAACTTCCGGCATAACTTCATTTATGTCCTGGCCTTTCAATTCTTCTTCGCTGATGCCGAGCATTGTTGATGCTGATCTGTTAGGCAGGGTGATTATTCCCTTGGGGTCCAGCCCCATAATACCGGGTGACACGCCCGAAAGAACAGTTTCTGTAAAACGCCGTCGTTCATCAAGTTTTACATTAACCGAAAGCAGATCTTTCTGTTGCTTCTGCAACTGCCACATCATGGTATTAAAGGATTTTGTCAAACCGCCAAGATCGTCATACCCTTCCCTAATCGGCACCCGGGCTGAGAAATCACCTTTACCGACCCTGTCGGTGGCACCCACGAGGATGTTGATCGGTTTCATCAGCTTGTTTGCAAGCCCGAAACCCAACCATGCCGCAAAAACCAGGACGATCAGGGCAATAACCAGAAATGACATATTAAACAAAAGTCTATATTCAGATAGTTCGGATTGTGACTTTTCAAAATCATTCTTGGCGTTTTCTGTACGCCTGACCAGCGCAAGCGCCTGCGCATCAATGAGGCGACTGATATAGAGATACTGGTCTATAAAACCATCCAGTCTCAAAATAACACGGATCTGACCATCATTTTCACGGGCCGGGAAAAATTTAACCCCGCCTTCTGCCGCAGCATCAATAATGTTTTTACTTAAACGGCCATCAAAGGTGCTAAAGGAGGTGGCCCTTGATGTAATAACGCCCTCACGGTTCAATATAATAGCATCGGACAGTTTGAGTGCTCTTGCCTGAATATCCAATGCCTGATCAAGCAATTCTGGCTGATCTCTGAATACATAAGCCTGACGGTTTAGCTCGTTGGCCATACCAAGTACGTCGGCACTGATAATACGCGCATGCTCCTCGATATACGTTTCGGCAACACTTTCTGAACTGTCAAGAACGGTTTGCACTTTCTCGCTAAACCACGCCTGAAGGCCGAATTCAAAAAACATAACCGAAAAAATCGCCACAATAATTGTCGGTGTAATCGCCACCACGCTAAACAGTGTGACAATCCGTTTATGAAGGCGCGTTGCCGCCGCGCCTTTCTGGCCGGCGCTCCACAGATGAATGACTTGACGAACCACAAGGGTCATAAGAACGAGCAGCAATATGGTGATAAACAAAACAAATATGTAGAGATTATCTCGGGTCGGTGAAAGCGGCTCGGCATTTGTAAAAAGTGCATAAGCGGAAGCACCGGACACCAAAAGGGCTAGAAAAAGCACATAAACTGCTTTATTTTCCAAATCCACCTTCCTGGCCCAAAGCTTAACTCTACCCCAAGGCCGGGGTTTTTTTCTTAATACTTGATCACTCATAACGCCCGAGATTACCACATTGTTGCATTATTGCAACATATTAGCACGATTTTGAGATATGCCGAACAAAATTTTTAAAATTTATCTTTAATGATTGGAATTTCAAGCTCTTTTATCTTTTTACGCAAGGTATTACGGTTAAGACCAAGAAGCTCAGCTGCCTTGATCTGATTACCTCGGGTTGCGGAAAGGCAGAGCTCAATCAATGGTCGTTCCAGCTCGTTTAAGATACGCGAATAAAGCCCGTTTGGCGGTAGTTCACCGTGAGGGTGGGCATCAAAATATTTCTGTAAATGACGACGGATAGATTGCTGGAGGGTTTCATCAACATACTCTATATCGCCAGCCTGATCACCGCTTTCGTAGCTCACAGCATTTTGGCTTGCCAGTTCACCTGATAGATTGTCAAAACTAATAACGTCCTCGACATAAAGCGCAGCTAGTCTTTGAACCAAATTTTCAAGCTCGCGAATATTTCCGGGCCAGTCATGCTCTTTAAGATGATCAAGCGCCTTTTGCTCCATCAGCTTTGGCGGCAGATTGTGGTCCTGCGCATAGCCCGCAAAGAAATGTCTAACCAAATCCGGAATATCATCTTTACGCTCGCGAAGCGCTGGCAACTTGATCGGCACTACATTAAGCCGGTAATATAAGTCTTCCCTGAACAATCCCTGCGCTATGAGCATTTTTAGATTTCTATGGGTCGCCGCAATGATGCGCACATCAACCTTAATCGGTTTGGTACCGCCGACAGCGGTATATTCTCCCTGCTGCAACACCCTGAGTAGCCTTGTTTGCGCTTCCATGGGCATATCACCAATTTCATCTAGGAAAAGTGTACCGCCTTTTGCTTGTTCAAAGCGGCCAATATTTTTCGACACGGCACCGGTAAAAGATCCTTTTTCATGGCCAAAAAGCTCACTTTCGACCAGTTCTTTTGGGATGGCTGCCATATTAATCGCAACAAAGGACGCGTTGCGGCGTCTGCCAAAATCATGTAGTGCTTTAGCCACCAGCTCTTTACCCGTTCCGGTCTCCCCGGTTATCATCACCGTAAGATCAGTATTCATAAGCCGCGCCATGACGCGGTACACATCCTGCATGGCCGGTGAGCGGCCAATTAGAGGCATTTCATCTTCGTCGTCTTGGCCGGCACCAGCTGTGGATTTACTTTTAGGGCTAAGGCCTTTTTTAACCGCTACCTTGAGTTCTTCCAGGTCAAATGGTTTAGGCAGATATTCGTAGGCACCGCGCTCCGTTGCCTTAACCGCTGTCATTAGTGTATTTTGTGCGCTCATAATAATGACCGGCAGGTCCGGTCTTATTTTCTTAATCCTGATCAACATATCAAGACCGTTTTCATCGGGCATCATCACGTCCGATATCACCAGATCCCCTTCACCATTTGATACCCAACGCCAAAGAGTTGCCGCGTTGCTGGCTAGGCGTACATCATATCCCTCACGGGTTAACGCTCTGGAAAGTACTGTTCTGATTGCATTGTCATCGTCCGCTATAAGAATGGTTTTTTCGTTCATATTGTTCCCTGCCCCTTTTTGCTGGCTGCTGGCAGTAAAACCCTGAAAGTGGTTTTTCCCGATCCACTTTCACATTCAATAATTCCACCGTGATCGCTTACCGTTTTGGCGACCAACGCCAAACCAAGGCCAGTACCACTGGCTTTTGTGGTTACGAACGGATCGAAAATATTTTCTCTAATTTCATCTGCCACACCATCACCATTATCAATGACGCATATTTCAAGCGGTAATTGCAACACTTCTTCGCCACCGGGGGCGGCAACTCGAACCCCCTGACGATAGGCTGTTGTGATACTGACCTGACCATCATGCGCGGGGACCGCCTCACAAGCGTTTTTGACCAGATTGAGAAATACCTGGATAAGGCCACCGCGATCACCAATGGTATCCGGTAGCGATGGATCATAAAGCTCAGCAAATTTTACATGCCTTCCAAACCCATTTTCCGCCAGCTTCTTTATATGCTCGAGAATGCTATGAATATTAATTTCACTCTTTTCAATCTGGCGATGATCTGTAAAGACTTCCATCCGGTCGACGAGTGTACAGATCCGATCCACTTCTTCGCAAATAAGATCCGTAAGTGGTTTATCCTCCTCTCTTACGTCCTCTGATAAAATTTGCGCAGAGCCTTTGATACCCGAAAGTGGGTTCTTAATTTCATGAGCTAGCATCGCTGCCATACCGGAAACAGAGCGGGTCGCATTTCTGTGAGTTTGCTGCTGATTGATTTTTTGCGCAATGCTTCGCTGCTGTAGCTGGATCAACACTTCGCCTGGTTGAGATAGGGAGGGATCGCCTATAAGCGGCGAGACGTGAATATCTATTTTAAGCTCACCAATATTTGGATTTCCAATATTGATATCATATTCTGTAATTACGACTTTGGTAGTGCGAGCTTGCATGGCAAGCGCCAGCAAAGGGCTGTCAAAAGGAACTATATCTTCAATTTTCTTACGTTTTAAGATCGGCAGACTGCTGCCAAGAAGATGTTCCGCGGCCACGTTGGCGTATGTGATATTATTGTCGCCATCAAGAGTTAGGATCGCATCAGCAATACTGTTTAAGATAACATCTGCATGATCAAATGGCGCTGCTTCAAGACCCGAGATTTCCTTTTTCGCACCCATCAATCAAGCCGCGCGGTCATCAAGAAGCGGCTCAAAAAATGTTTCTATTGATTCAAGAACTTCTTTAGTATCGCTCATCTTGTTGACCTTTTGGCGAAACGCAGCACTATCTTGAAGACCTTTTGTATACCAGCTAATATGTTTACGGGCGATTTTCTTCCCCGCGTCTTCACCGTAATGATCCAACATAGATATGTAATGCTCTGTCATGATATCTTTAATCATCGGAAGATCTGGATCAGAGAGTTTCTCACCGGTTTTTAAATATTGAATGATCTGTGATAAGAACCACGGTTTGCCGTAAGCACCGCGCCCGATCATGACACCGTCTGCGCCCGATTGATCAAGCGCATCGCGGGCATTTTCAAAAGTAACAATGTCGCCGTTTGCAATGACCGGTATCGACACGGCGTCTTTGACTTCACGAATAAAGGCCCAGTCCGACACTCCTTTATACATCTGATTACGGGTACGGCCATGAACCACGACCATCTTGATCCCGAGATCTTCTGCAATTTTTGCCAGCTCCGGCGCATTGCGATTGGTAATATCCCAACCGGTACGCATTTTAAGCGTCACCGGAATATCAACCGCATCCACAGTCGCTCTAATGATGCTGGCGGCAATATCCAGATCCTGCATCAGTGCTGAACCCGCGTAACCATTGACGATTTTCTTTGCTGGGCATCCCATATTAATATCGATGATCGGTGCGCCCTTTTCTTCGTTCATGCGCGCTGCCTGCGCCATCATCTCCGGGTCGTGTCCAGCAAGCTGAACCGACATCAGATATTCATCAGATTCCGCCGCCGCCATCTTATGGGTACGTTTATGATCGCGGATCATAGCCTGACTAGCAATCATTTCCGACGTGACTAGGCCCGCACCAAAGCGCTTGACCAATCTACGGAATGGTAAGTCAGTAACACCCGCCATCGGACAAAGAAGAACGGGGTCTTCAATAACAATTGGGCCAAGTTTTATCGGTTTAAGAATATTATTCATGATTAAAAAATAAGCAACTCTTCAAAATGTCTAAAAAATAATCAACAAGGGCGGCACTATAACCGAAATCTCAAAAGAGGTCAAAGTGGAAAAATCTTGAAAATATAGGGGACATTTTTTAGGAAAAATGATAGCGTCACGCCATGACAATAAACAATGCAGCCATCATCGTAGCCGCCGGTCGCGGCCACCGGGTGGGCGGGGAAACACCAAAGCAATATCTCGACGTGGGCGGTATGCCCATTTTGCGACGTACAGTAAGCGTATTTCTTGAAAACCCAGCCATTGACCTTGTTCAGGTGATAATTCATCCTGATGACCGTGAACTTTATGATACTGCCGTTGGTGATATGGGACTTGCTGAGCCGGTATCTGGTGGCGACACGCGCCAAAAATCCGTATTAAACGGCCTTGAAGCGATCGGCGAATATATGCCTGAATATGTCTTCATCCATGATGCTGCGAGACCATTTCTCGACCAGAGCACGCTCAACTCTTTAATCAGCGAAGTTCAAAAATCCGGTGCGGTGATCCCGGCTCTGGCCGTCACTGATACCATCAAATATATGACAGAAGATACCATCGACAGTACTCTTGACCGTAATTATCTATACCGGGCGCAAACGCCTCAGGCTTTTCGCTATAAAGCAATATTTATGGCCCACCGCCGTTTTGAAACTAGCGAGTTGACCGATGATAGCGCTGTTGCTGAAAAAGGCGGTCTAAAAGTCCGCGTTATTGCGGGAAGTGAAAATAACTTTAAAATCACCACTGATGATGATCTAAAAAAAGCAGAACAGATGACTGGAAATACATATACCGACGTGCGCATTGGATACGGCATGGATGTCCACGCCTTCGACAAAGGCGATCATGTCACATTGGGCGGTGTAAACATACCCCACGACAAATCACTCAAGGGCCACTCCGATGCCGATGTTGCACTACATGCAATAACAGACGCGATCCTTGGTGCCATTGCTGCAGGCGATATTGGTCAGCATTTCCCGCCAAGTGACGCCAAATGGAAGGGTGCGAGCTCCGACATTTTTCTTAAACATGCGGCCAAACTGGTCGATGAAAAAGACGGTGTTATTGCCTCTATCGATCTTACTATTGTTTGCGAAGAGCCAAAAATAGGGCCGCACCGTGATTTGATGCGTGATAAGATATCTGAAATAATTGATCTAGATATAGACCGGATCAGTGTTAAGGCCACCACCACCGAAAAGCTTGGCTTTACCGGAAAAGGTCAAGGCATTATGGCTCAGGCCGTCGCTACAGTGAGGCTACCGGAGTAAATATGGCACAAACAAACTGGAACAAATCACTTTTTCATCCGTCGCTGATGCTGTCGACCTGGTTTTATTCAGGGCTGGTTCCGTTTGCGCCCGGCACCTTCGGTAGTATCGCCGCCCTGCCCTTTGCATGGTTAATCGTTGAATACACAGGAAAGCTGGGCCTTGCCAATGCGACACTGGTTATTTTTATCATCGGTCTCTGGGCATCCAAGACCTATATGGCAGAAACCGGAAAAACCGACCCCGGCGAAGTGGTGATTGACGAAGTGGTCGGACAGTGGCTGGTCTGCCTCGTGATTGTTGACAATAATCATATGGGACAATATTTTCTTGCGCTTCTTGCGTTTCGTGTTTTTGATATTATGAAACCGTGGCCGATCAGCATTTTTGATAAACGCCATGATGCGATGGGCGTGATGATGGATGATGTGGTCGCGGGCATCCTAGGGGCGGCGGTGCTGTTTGCCGTAAATCAATATGTTCTCTGAAGATATTAAAATCCTTGCTACAGAAATACTGGATCTATGCCGCAAAAATGATCTTAAAATCGCAACAGCAGAATCCTGTACTGGCGGTCTGATCATTGGTGCTCTTACGGAAATTGCCGGATCATCAGATGTAGTTGAACGCGGTTTTATCACTTATACAAATTTGGCCAAGCAACAATCGCTTCAGGTGAATCCGGTAACACTAAACCGTTATGGTGCAGTAAGTGAGCAAACAGCGAAAGAAATGGTTTTTGGCGCCCTCACTGAATCCGAAGCCTCGATCGCCGTAGCGGTGACAGGGGTCGCTGGTCCTGATGGCGGCAGTGCAGAAAAGCCCGTCGGTCTCGTGCATATGGCCGCGCAAAAGTGGGGCAATGATCCACTGCATGAAGAATATCGCTTCGGCGATATTGGCCGCTCAGAAGTCAGGGAGGCAACCATCATAGCCGCCCTCACCCTGTTAAAAAAGGTAATTTAAATCCCGCGAAGCACCTGCGCCGGCCTTACCGACATGGCTTTATAAATACTGAACATACCAATTGACATGGTTATGATAATCGCTGCCACCACGGTTAGAAGCGGGATTTGCAGCGAAAATGTCCACTGTAGTTCCATAATACCGACAACAATCCCGTACGCGGCGATGGTGCCAAGGATAATAGCCACCACACCGGTGGCAACTCCAAGAATGATAAATTCAAACACATATGCTTTTAAAATATCCATCCGCGTCGCACCAACAACCTTAAGCACAGCACTATCATAAATCCGTCCTTTATGCCCAGCCGCAATAGCGCCGCTGAGAACCAAAATTCCCGAAATAATTGTAATTGACGCCATGACGTCAATGGCGCCTTTAATCTGAAGCAACAGCACCTGAACATTTTCCAGTACTTCTTTAAGGCGCACCGTAGTTACGTTGGGAAAAGTACTGGTGATAGTCTGATAATTAACCGCTTCAGTTTCTGCTGTGGATTTGACGGTTCCCACATAGGTATATGGCGCACTGGAAAGCACATAGGGATCAAACATCATCGCATAATTGATCCCAAAACCGCCCCAATCCACTTCACGAGCAGAACGTACCACAACATCAACACTGCGTCCGAGCACGTTGATAGTAATCTTATCTCCGGCTACAAGCTGCAAGGCTTCTGCTGCATCATTGCTAAGGGACACTTCAGGCTCGCCTTGATAATCCGCTGGCCACCAGTCACCAAAAACCAACCTGTTATCTTCTGGTAGTTCATCGGTAAAGGTCATACCACGGTCACCGCGCAGTATCCAGCGCGCTTCTGGTCCAACCTCAACTTCATCAGATGGCACACCCTTCACATGGGTGATGCGACCCCGCAGGTTGGGAACTGTTCGGTAAAGACTGATACCGTCACGGCTTGTCGTGAATTCTTTAAATCGTTCATGGTCTGTCTTTTGGATATCAAGGAAAAAATAACTCGGTGCATCTGTATCAACCCGACGTTCAATTTCTGAATCCAGACCAAATTCCACAAGAGAAATTGCAGTAAGCAATATTAGTCCGAGACCGAGCGATAGTATAATTGATAGAGTTGAATTTCCCGGCCTCGTAATATTTGAAAGTGCAATGCGCAGCGCCGGACTAAAGCGGCGCGGCAAATAATTAACGCCAGCGCGGACAAGATAGCCCGTGCCAAGTAACAATCCAAACGACGCAAGCATCCCACCGATGAAGTAAGCGGTTAATTCGCGGTAATCAGCGGTATAAAAAACCACCGCCAGCAACAGCCCCGCCATCACCCCGATTACCATAAGATAAAAACGAGGTAGTTTTTCTTCGCCAGAATCCGATATCGCAATCCTGAACAGCTGACGCGCGGATATATTCTTTGCCTTCGCCAGCGGCCAAAGCGTAAATATCAAGCTGATCAAAATGCTGTAAAAAGCTGCCACTGCCAGTGGTCCCGGAAAAAATTCCCGCGATATGGCGATGGGCATTTTGCTTTCAAGGAAGTCTGCAAACACAAACGGCAGACTTCCACCAACCAAGAGGCCAAGAAATATTGATATGGCTGCCATGATCAATATCTGCAACAAATAAATCTGAAATATAGTATCCGACTGCGCACCAAGTATTTTAAAGGTGGCAATGGTGTTGGTTTTTGAATTTAAGTACCCGTGCACCGCATTACTAACACCAACACCACCAACAAGCAGTGC